>NZ_JBFRTR010000111.1:0-12663 GCF_041474215.1 Vibrio sp. 10N.222.52.C12 | reverse complement strand
AAAGCCGCGATGAACCTTTTTAAAGAATGGATAGTCACCATGTTTAAAATGAGTATGTAACACCAACGCGTGTTTTTAACTGACGTTCATTCTCTTCCGCTGAGCCGTAATCTGATGTCCAAAATTCAACATAAGGTCTTAGGTTATCGAATTTATAGCCGATTTTTACACCTAAATCCCATTCCCAATCTTCACCATTCGCTTTGACTTGATCTTCGTAGCTTTTGACGTAGTTCGCCTCATAACTTAATTGAAGGTTTTTTAAATCTTCGTCTTGGAATTTATAAGCGCCAGTCAATGTAAATTTACCTTGCTGAACAGTCTCACCAGCTAATGCTATTTTGTCGCCGTTAACTTTTGTGAGAGAACTGCTTGAACTGTCTGTGTAGTTTTGGAATTCATGACGGTAACGAAGAGCCGTTGTTAGACCGAAGTCAGCTTTATACCCAACACGAAACTGTGGTTTAAATGTTGTTTTTTCATCGCCGAACGTAATAGGCATACCTGGCTGCAAATACCACTTTTCATCTAACGCATAACGAACACCCCAATCAAACTCAGAATCTCCGCGTTCCAATTGGTTATATATATCGCCTTCTGCATTTGGAGCGAACTTTTGTTCAACGCTAAAATATAGCTTTGTCTCGTCTGCTATTTTCGTACTTCCGCCAATTTTAATACGATGCGCGTATTTATCGTCTTCATGCTTATGTTCTGCACGGTAATCAAGAGTTGCGCCAGTCGCTGTGCCTGCAAGAAGAGTTGTAGCAACAATTGCAGCAATTTTTGTAACAGAGTTCATACCTTTGTCTCACTATTATTTTTTATTTTGGATACATCCAATATACCCGTGGCTCACAAACCAATACCTTACATGGTATTAAATTAATGTATGACAAATATGGTATTTATTATTGAGTCAGATTTCTGTGAGATCTATCAAAAAGTTCTGACTAATGGCCCAAATATATAGCTAAATGTTATGAATATCTCAATTTAGGGCTTGTGTATTAAATCAATCATGACGTACTTCTCATATTCACAAACCTTAGAAACTCACTTTTTTGCATGTGTTAAAATAATACAAATATTAAGTGTTTCTATATGTTAATAATGATGATTTTAACCATCGTGGCTTAAACATAGGGAGCATGTTGAGAGGCATAAATATAAACCATAGCCAGATGTTTAATAAAAGTTACAAAATGGCTAAATGTAAATTCTATTTATCGGTTGGCTTATTTAAGTCGAAGAGAAAATATTTAGTACTAATTCGTGTTCAAAAGTGGTTTCTGTACTGAGTGTGTACTCGGTATCTGTTAACAATAAAGGATGAGTCATGTTTAAGAAAAACATATTAGCAGTGGCGCTATTAGCGACTGTACCAATGGTTACTTTCGCAAATAACGGTGTTTCTTACCCCGTACCTGCCGATAAATTCGATATGCATAATTGGAAAATAACCATACCTTCAGATATTAATGAAGATGGTCGTGTTGATGAAATAGAAGGGGTAGCCATGATAAGCTACTCACATAGTGATTTCTTCCATCTTGATAAAGACGGCAACCTTGTATTTGAAGTGCAGAACCAAGCGATTACGACGAAAAACTCGAAGAATGCGCGTTCTGAATTACGACAAATGCCAAGAGGCGCAGATTTCTCTATCGATACGGCTGATAAAGGAAACCAGTGGGCACTGTCGAGTCACCCAGCGGCTAGTGAATACAGTGCTGTTGGCGGAACATTAGAAGCGACATTAAAAGTTAATCACGTCTCAGTTAACGCTAAGTTCCCAGAAAAGTACCCAGCTCACTCGGTGGTTGTTGGTCAGATTCACGCTAAAAAACATAATGAGCTAATCAAAGCTGGAACCGGTTATGGGCATGGTAATGAACCACTAAAGATCTTCTATAAGAAGTTTCCTGACCAAGAAATGGGTTCAGTATTCTGGAACTATGAACGTAACCTAGAGAAAAAAGATCCTAACCGTGCCGATATCGCTTATCCAGTGTGGGGTAACACGTGGGAAAACCCTGCAGAGCCGGGTGAAGCGGGTATTGCTCTTGGTGAAGAGTTTAGTTACAAAGTGGAAGTGAAAGGCACCATGATGTACCTAACGTTTGAAACCGAGCGTCACGATACCGTTAAGTATGAAATCGACCTGAGTAAGGGCATCGATGAACTTGATTCACCAACGGGTTATGCTGAAGATGATTTTTACTACAAAGCGGGCGCATACGGCCAATGTAGCGTGAGCGATTCTCACCCTGTATGGGGACCTGGTTGTGGCGGTACTGGCGATTTCGCTATCGATAAAAAGAATGGCGATTACAACAGTGTGACTTTCTCAGCGCTTAAGTTGAACGGTAAATAGCACATAGCATAACCAATAGGCTAGCTAGACGCAGTCCTTAAGGAATATTTTCGAAGACCACTTAACCGAATGTTGAGTGGTCTTTTTGTTTTATATGAGTTTTAAGATGACCTTGGTATTAATGTGACCTTGGTATCAATGAGGGTGTGCTGAAGCCTACCAATGAATGGTACAGCTAAAACAATACAACCTTGTCAAAAGACAAGGTTGTATTCAGAACGCGTGGGAAGATTTTAGGACGGCAACTCGATACGGAGTTTAGTCATACATCAACTCTTTAGCTTTGTCGGCATCAAACTCTTTAAGAGACTTTCGAGCCAAATGACGGAATGGGAAAGCTTTAACGACTTCTTCGAATGGTTGGATAGCGAAAGCCCAAAAGATAGAACCGTCTAATCCAAAGATGATCAATGCACACAATGGAATTGAAATTACCCATTGACCAGTAAAGTTGATTTTGAAGACTGCGGTCGTTTTTCCTAGTGCTCTTAATACATTCCCATGAACCGTGTTGTAGCCACGGACAATCGGCAAGAAGATGTAGAGTGGGGCGATAACGGCCAATGCTTGATAGGTAGACTCATCCAAGTTCGGGTAAATGTCACCAATAACCAGACTTAATCCTGCGAACAAGATTGCACACACAAAAGAAATGACGACCGCAATATCAATACTGGTATCGACGTTTTTGACTAGGTCATCCATCTTTTTAGAGCCAATCGCTTGGCTGATAGTAATTGCGGAAGAGTGAGCCCAAGCGGTAATAAATTGAGAGACAGCCCTGATCCAAGGCATCACCAAAGTAATCGCTACGTAAGCGTTGATGTTAAGTTGCGAATACAACAATTGATATATCGTTGCGCCAATCAAAAGCATGGTCACGTTCGCTGCTACAGGGAATATTTCGATAAAGTGACGGCGAACGTTGGTAAAGAATTCAGAGCGCTGAGCGTCTAATTTGAGTGAAATCGCTGAGCTTAAATGCACGCACAAAACCAAATACAGCAAGCGGATCGTTATTGCAATAATGCTGCCTAATGCAGCGCCTTGTACTCCAATCCCTTCAAAATTAGAAAAACCATGAATCAGCACATATGAGAGTACAGCATTGATAGGCAGTTCAATTAAGTAACCTTTGAATGGGACTTTAGTTCTGCCTAGCGCATTAAATAAAGCAATGATCACCTGCGTTAACGCGGTAAAAATAACGATGTATTTCGAGATGTCTAGATAGCGGCTGATTTCTAAGTGAAGGGAAGCGTCATCTGTTAAAGCTTGAATCAAGGGTTGTTCGAAAAAAGTAAGTAGAAGCCAAAATAGTGTTGCTACGCCAAGGTTGATAAATAACCCTGCCCAAAATGCTTTAGATAATGATGCGGCGATGCCAGAGCCCACTGCGCGGCTTAATACTAACTGAGTACCGTTTGCCAGCGCCATTTGAATTCCCAGTACAAAGGCAACGATAGTCGTCGCAATCCCCATTGCAGCTAAAGGGATTTCACCAAGAGGAGAGACAAGCAGTGTGTCGATCATCAACATCGACTGCATCAAGATACCGTTTAAGGCGAGGGGCCAGGCGAGAGAGAAATTTTTCCTTACGTACGATTGTGAAGACACAAACAACACCTTATGTGTATAACCGTAAGCTTTCTCTGAGGTGGCGGAGTAGAGCGTTTAAAGAAGAAAACACTACGGTAGTTGATGGTTAAAAAATGGGTGCTAAAACAAGACTGACTTGTGTCTTTGAAAAACAAGTCAGTTTGGTTAATCTCGGTTATGCGATGGCTAATTCAACCCTAGAGAGCTTTTGGTTCTCATCGTCTAGCAGGACTTGAGAAGCAATTCGAGCTTGCTTGGCATCGCCAGACATTATTGCGTCGTAAATCGCTTTGTGTTCTTCTAAACAGAAGCGACCGCCTTCAGCGGAGTGGTCGATAAACTGCTTGAAGATAGTCGACAGAATGTTCGCGAATGGAATGTAAAATTGATTACCTGTCGATAAGAAAATCGTTTGGTGAAACAGGTGATCGTTGGTCGTCCACTCTTCATAATCGAAGCTATTTGCTGCGATGGTCATTTTCTGGAAAAGAATCGAAAGCTCTTTGCGTTGCTCTACAGTTGCATTGGTTGCAGCGAGCGCACACGCTTCCGGGTCAATCGCTTTTCTTAAGCCTAAAAATTGAGACAAGAAGGGTTTAGTATCTTCTAAATCTTGGATCCAGTACAGCAATTGCGGGTCCAAGAAGTGCCACTGTGTTCTCGGTTTGATACGAGTGCCCACTTTTGGCTTCGACTCGATTAAACCTTTTGCCGAAAGTAGCTTAGTTGATTCTCGAAGGGCAGTTCTGCTCACTCCAAAGATTTCGCACAGCTCCATTTCGCTGGGTAACTTTTGATTTTCTTCTAACTCGCCTGACAAGATCTTGCGAGCAATTTGTCTCGCCACTTGAACATGAATTCGGCGGCTTGAATCTTCCACCAATGTAAATATTGACATTTAAACCACCTGAAATTGAAACTTTGAAAACACTAAAAGCCAGACGAATCTGGTGTTTAGTGTCAGTGTATACGTCGAATTTGGTGTGAGGTTTTCCCTCATCTACTCGGGTCTGTTAACCTTATATAGTGTGGCGAACTTAAATCGCTGAGTGAGCTTATATAAACCAGCTAACTAGGGCGTTATTTGTCCGCCGTTAACATCTAGGATTTGACCTGTGATGTAACCGCTGCAAGCGTGCGATGCAAAGAAAGCGAATGAAGGGGCAACTTCATCAATATGGCCAAAGCGTCCCATTGGAATGTTGTTAGCAATGGTCGCTTTCAAATCGTCGCTCTTGCCATCGTGAAATGCGGTGTCGATAGTGCCCGGTGAAACAATGTTGAAACGGATATTGTCTTTAGCAAATTCTTTTACCCAGTTCCGATGGATATCGTGTAACCAAGCTTTCGATGCGGCATATACACCAGCACCCACACCACCACCTTCACGAGCGGCAATCGAACCCGTGCTAATCACACAAGATGTTTGCCCGGACTCAGCAGCAGAGGCGCGTAAGTGCGGGATAGAGAACTTGGTTGTCATCAGCGCAGAGCGAACATTAAGGTTCATTACGCGCTCATAAAACTCATCATCGATATTTTCTAGATTGGCGCGACCACCAAGGCCACCGGCGTTGTTAATCAACACGTCCATGCCACCAAAATGATCAGTGAACTCTTTGACTAACCTTTCGCACTCTAATGTGTCCATTAGGTTTGCAGGAAAAAAGGCAACATCGCCACCCAGTGCGGTAAGTTCAGATAGAACGTCATCAACTTTTGGGCTAGAAGCACGACTATTGATACCAATTTTTGCACCATACTTTGCGAAAATACGTGCTGTAGCTAAGCCCATACCTGCAGTAGAGCCAGTAATTAGAATGCGTTTGCCTTTTAAATCGTTAAACATCACAGTCGCCTATATTGTAGATCATTCGCGTTAATAAATCATACAATAACACTTGCAGTATTCAAGGATAGTCATCTCAAAACTGATCATCAACGACATAAATAGTGAGAGTAAGAGTCGTTTTGTGAGTTTGCGCATACAAAAAACGGTGTAAATAAGAACCATTTGTATGAATAAATGTTTTTAATTAGTTTGATGAACTAAATACTTATAATATTCATAAAATCTTCGCTAGCCTATATCATTCGTGACCTCACGTTATTCTTATACTTAGTTGGTGCAGATATAAATCAGTGCTATAGTCCGAGTTAAATAATACATATCTAATAAGTAAGTAGACACATGGCTGGCTCTTTCAATTCGATTTCAGGCTCTAAGCGAAGCCTTCATGTGCAAGTTGCACGTGAAATCGCACGTGGTATTTTGTCGGGCAATTTGCCTCAAGGCTCTATCATTCCTGGTGAAATGGCTCTGTGTGAGCAATTTGGAATTAGTAGGACTGCATTAAGAGAAGCGGTTAAGCTTCTTACTTCAAAAGGCCTACTAGAATCTCGACCAAAGATCGGTACTCGTGTTGTTGACCGTGCGTTCTGGAACTTTTTAGACCCGCAATTGATCGAATGGATGGATGGTTTGGCAGATACAGACCAATTCTGTCATCAGTTTTTGGGCTTACGTCGCGCGATTGAACCAGAAGCATGTGCATTGGCTGCTCAGTTCGCGAGCGCTGAACAACGCATTGAACTGTCGGGCATTTTCCAACAGATGGTAGAAATATCAGGTGCTGAAGAGTTTAACCAAGACAGTTGGCTAGATATTGATATGAAATTCCATAGCCTCATCTTCAATGCAACAGGTAATGACTTTTACCTTCCATTTGGCAATATCTTAACGACAATGTTTGTTAACTTTATTTCTCATTCTTCAGAAGAGGGAAGTACGTGTATTAATGAACACCGTCAAATTTATGAAGCAATCATGGCGGGTAACAGTGATAAAGCACGCCAAGCTTCTGCAAGTCATCTATTAGATACTAACCACAGATTGCCAGTAGCAAGCTAGCTTAGTGTTTTGGGTGAGGTTTCAACTCTAAGGTCTTAGCCGTTTCTATCGAGCGTTGCTCTGGATACCTAGTGGAGTCAACCTAAAATTGCTGTTACTACAGACAGTTATCTATTGAAAGCACGTTTAATACGTGCTTTTTTTACATCCAAAATTGATGAAAACTTGACCGATGTCCAATATTTAGTCTTATGTGCGTTGTTTTGCTAAAACCGCTAGTAACCAGCATTGTTAGTTATATAATAATACTAATCAAATTAATGCGAGTGTGATTATATGCCTCAGTCTCTATTGCCAAATATTCTTCAGTTCATCGGTCAGATAGACCCTTTCGATAAGATCCCTAAAGAAGCGCTTCGTGACCTCGCTTTTAATGTTCAGATTACCTATCTAGCCAAAGGGGATGTCGTCGATCTATGCGAGTCAGGAAAAGAAAAGTCGCTCTATATCATTCGAACAGGATCTATGGAGCAAAGAAAATCGGACGGTGTGCTTCGTGCCCGTCTAGGCAGTGAAGATTTGTTTGGCTTTACGTTCTTAGATTCTGAAGTCAACGACGAAAAAGGCTATAGAGCTGTCGCAATCGAAAACACCTTACTTTATGTGATTCCACACTCGGCACTTCAAACGCTTTTCAAAGCCTTTCCAAGTTGCGCAGAACACTTTGCTTCACAGGCGCAGGTTCGCTTGAAGTCGGCACTGGATGTGGTCTGGTCGAATAAAGAGAAAGGCCTGTTCATTCGTAAAGTTGAGGAAGTGGCAAGCGGGCAGGTGGCAATTGTTAAGTCTGAGCAAACCATCCAGTCGGTTGCGGTTGAAATGCTTCATCAACGCTCACCGTGTGCCGTGATCTATGAAGGTGAAACCATTGTTGGTTTGATCACCGACCGAGACATGACTAAGCGAGTGATTGCCCACGGCGTGAGTACTGATAGCCTGATCTCAGAGGTAATGACGCACTCTCCACTTACTGTAAAACCGGATGATCTGGTGCTGCATGCGGCCTCTATCATGATGCAATTTAATATCCGTAACTTGCCCGTTGTGAAAGAGAATAAGGTCGTTGGTCTTCTTACTACGTCTCATTTGGTTCAAAACCACCGTGTTCAAGCGATATTCTTGATCGAGAAAATCAAATACGCGGGCAGCGTGAAAACCATGTCTTCGTTCACCTCAGAGCGACAAGCTATTTTTGAAGCGCTGGTGGAAGGTAAAGTGGCGCCTGAAACCGTCGGCAAGGTAATGACCATGATTATGGACGCCTACACCCGTCGATTGATTCAAATAGCGATTGATAAGTTAGGCCCACCACCGTGTGATTTCTCTTGGATCGTAGCCGGATCGCACGCACGTAATGAAGTGCACATGTTGTCGGACCAAGACAGCGCGATTGTTCTTGCTGACGATGCAACCGACAGTGACCGTATTTACTTCAAACACTTAGCGATGATGGTGACCAACGGCTTAGCAAGCTGTCACTACCCATTATGTCCAGGTAAATTCATGGCTGCGACGCCAAAATGGTGTCAGCCACTCAGTGTATGGAAGCACTACTACAAGAAGTGGGTGGCTAACCCAGAGTACGAACGCTTGCTTAATATCAGTGTGTTCCTAGAAATTCGTACTATCTACGGCAACAGTGAGTTCGAAGGTATTCTGCGCGATGAGCTGCATAGCAATATTCGCGGTAACCGTGAGTTTTTAAGCACGCTAGTGAAAGACGCGGTCAATACCAACCCGCCACTTGGCATCTTCAATAGCTTAGTGCTAGAGAAGTCAGGTGAGAATAAGAAAACGTTGAACGTGAAGAAGTACGCGATCAACTTGATTATCGACTTAGCGCGTATTTATGGCCTTGCTGTGGAGTGCGATTTGTCGGCGACTGACGAACGTTTCGCTGCTGCCAATGAAAAAGGCATGCTGAGCGACGATGCATTCAAGAACATTCTGGGTGCTTACCAGTTCATTCTCTCTTTCCGTTTTGGCCATCAACTTGAAGCGCTGAAGAACGGGGATGTGCCTGACAACAACATCAACCCAGATAGCTTTGGTAGCTTTGAGCGTAAACACTTGAAAGATGCCTTTAGGATCATTGCTGACCTTCAAGAAGCGGCGAAAATTCGTTTTGGAGCGCGCTAATGAGAGCATTGTTAAATTATTTTCATCCGCTTGAGCGAGTCAAGCGCAAGCGAAAGCAATACCTAAATACGGTTAAACTGCCTGAAGCATTACACGATCTTGTTGAACAGCCGTGTCCAGAGATGGCGGATTTGGCTAAAGATAGTGAGTATATTGTGTTAGATCTTGAAACGACGGGCTTAGACAGTGAACAAGATCTGATTTTATCGATGGGGTGGGTTGATGTGGTTAAGGGGCGAATTGATTTGGCATCTGCCAAACACATCTATCTTAACAACGACTCTCAGATCAACGCAGAAACCGCGGTTATTAATCACATTACGCCGCAAATGTTGGAAGAGGGCGCGTCAATTCATGATGCCATGCTGACCTTTTTTGAAGCCGCAAAAGGTAAAATCATTGTTGCGCACGCTTGTGTTGTAGAAGAGAAGTTCATTAGTCAATATCTACTTCGATGTTACGGATTGAGAACGGTGCCTTTGCTTTGGTTAGATACATTGTGTATTGAAAAATCTATGGAGAAAGCGATCAGTAATCATGAAGAGGTAGATTTAACTTTGGCAGGCACACGTGACAGGTATGGTCTTCCTGAGTATAACAGCCACAATGCGTTAGCTGATGCAGTTTCAACAGCGGAGCTATTTTTGGCTCAACAGAAACGAGTGGTTCCGAATGATGAAGTGACACTATCATTTTTATATAGGATCAGTCACTAGGGAAGCCATTTGTTCCCTTATTTGAATCATTGTTGACTGAACTGATTTGAAAGCATAAAAGCCAGCGATTATGCTGGCTTTTGTTTGGGTCTTAGAAAATTAGGCAGTTATCATCTTAGACTTTTCATATAGGGAACAGCTTAGAAGCTGTAAGTAATACCTACACGGCTACGTAGTTGACGGCTTGAGTCACACACCGTATCACTTGTACATTGAACGTTGCCAAATTCTACGTATGGGCGCCAGCTCCAATCTGCTTCTTTGTAGCCGATCTTCATGTTGTAGTCCCACTCGTACTCGCCGTTGTTACCCATTTTCCATTCGTCATTAAAGAAATCTTCTTTGTAGTTTGCTTCAAAGCCAAACTGCCAAGCGTTCCAGTTGTAATCGATATTACCCGTAATTTTACCGGCATTTAATGAGTCGTGTTGCTTACCATCAAGGCCTGTTGAAGTTTTACCTGATGCATAATTGCGGAACTCATGGCGGTAACGAAGTTTCGTTGTTACACCTGAATCAAATTTGTATTGAACACGTACTTGCGGTTTGTAAGTTACCGCTTCATCACCGAAAGTAATCGGCATTGAAGTTGTTACACGCCAGTTGTTATCGAATTTGAAGTGGTAGCCGTATTCAAATTCGTTATCACCACGTTGAAGTTCGCTTAGGTTACCCTTGTGCTTCATTTCTACGCCGTAGTAATGATTACCTGTGCTACCACCAATTTTCACTCGACCAGCCCATTCTTCCGAATCGTGCTTGTACTCTTCACGAAAATCTAGTGATGCCGCAGACACGCTGCCTGCAAAAAGAGTTGCTAATACTGCAAGCGTTACTTTATTCGTTTTTATCATTTTATTGTTTCCACTGTATCTAAATAAAAAATGGTTAATAAAGGACCAACGTTGAGCCCTTTGTTGTATTGGGATTAAAGTTTTGGGTAAAGTCGTTCTACGTCGCGCTGAGCCCATATTTCCGCTAAGTTCTTTTTCATTGTGAACTTGCTAAAGTCTGTCTAAGTTGCCAGTTTCACCATTCAGGGTTTTCCCTAGCAACGCCGGCTTTTAGGTAAAGCGGAGTTATACGCTCAATGCGATGACGTTTGTTTTCGTGTGTAGGGTTACTCTTTCTTTTGAATTAAAATACTACAAATATGCTAGCGATTAGAATGGTGAGGTTCTGTGAATTAGATCGTGTTGTCATGATAAAACCACTATTTACAAAGGGTTACAAAGTTAGGGTTTGAATTAAGCCTTTGTTTTTTAATGGTTTTTTTTCAGGTTATGTTGATTTTCTGAGTTTTGTCTATCAATAAATGTGCGCTACAGCAAAAAATTGAATCTTTAGTTGTCATTTTTATTTGTAATACATTATTATTTACTAACTTTATGTGGCAACTCATATCGTCAGTACGTTAAACAGGTGCACATGCATCTGTATGGTTTTAGGTAGTGATTCTGTCGGTTAGTTTTAAGTGACTACCGACGTGAATGGATGAACTTATGGTTCATAGCTGCATTGGGATGATGGTTTTAAGGCTAAGGCTTTGTTTAAAAGCGAAGATAGTCTAAAAGTTAACATACCCAAAAGTACGATGTATTTGCCGTGAGGGGATAAAAAGCCTCAATCAAAAAAGGTTTGAAGTGTAGTAGGCAAGGCAGTTACACAGCCTGCTATAGAGATCGGAGTTAGAACGATTGGATATAGTCGCTCTAAACTGATGAAAAAGAAGAAATCGTTGAAGTGCTTGTAAGAGCATTTTGATTATTGCTCCCAACTATTCTAATTATAACTTCTGCTTTCCTTTAGAAAGGTAGGAGATGGTAGTGAAGATCTACCTTTGCGCTCATGTTGATACAGGCAACATGAGCGTTTTTTTATTTGAAATTTGAGTAGAGAGTCGTGTGCGGCTCAATAAGCGTGTAAACCGCGGCTTAAGAATAGGCTTTTAGGTTGATGACAACACGCTCAAGTGAGTCTGTTACAGCATCAAAGCCACGAACATTCACGCTTAATCACATGAATGTTCGTTTCCCTTCTCTTCTCTTGTCTCTTAGTTGCAGACGTGTAGCTGCAAACTTTAACAGCAGGCGTTTAGTTATATCAAAGAGCTCCGTGAGAGCTGTTCTTGAGGCTTAGCTTTCTGTAGGCATCCACACCTGTTTAGAGGTGACTTTGTGATCTTTAAAGGTCAGTTCTTCAACTTTGTCACCGTTAGTATTCCAGCGAGTAAGTTTTCCGTTCGCGACTTCACCTTCATCAAACTTCGCTTGGCTGGCCTTATTACCGTTCGGGTAGTAGTCCGTTACCAATCCATCTTTTTGTCCGTCGCTGTATTCAGCTGTCAAGCTTTGTTCCCCATTGGGATACCAGCGAGAGGCGGTGCCTGATAGTTCATTGTCTTTATAATTGAGTTCTGATTTTTTCTGTCCGTTTGGATACCAGGTTTCAGCTTTGCCTTGCAGTTCACCTTTTACGTAATTCACTTTAGAAGCGACTTGGCCATTCGGATACCAGTTAGTTTCTAGCCCAAGTTCTAAGCCATCGGCAAACTGAGCTTGGGTCGCGACTTGGCCGTTATCGAACTTCTCTTCAAATTGACCAGTGAAAGGTTTTGAATGGTTTACTTGGTAAGCCACGCCTTTACGCATCTGTAAGTAGTCAACAGCATCTTCACGCGGTGTTGCTGCATAGCTCATAGAAGATACCGTACTAAGAGCAATTAAGATTGGAACGTATTTCTTCATAATGACACCTTTTTATTGGACGGGGAAAGTGTAACGGGTGTGTTAAAAGCATTTCACTTCCGTGTATCCCTGTCAGTATCTAATAGTGGTTTTCAAGTTTTCATTATTGGCTGCCTAATATAGGGAACTTTTAAAAGCAAATTATCGATCTTATTTGTACTACAAATATATTGG
>NZ_JBFRTR010000110.1:0-10052 GCF_041474215.1 Vibrio sp. 10N.222.52.C12 | reverse complement strand
ACAGTGGTAGTGATCCTACAATTGAACTGTTATCTCAAGGAGGATTTATACAATGAAGAAATTAATTGTAATAGTGGTCATGATGTTTCTTATCTCGGGTTGCGCGGAGCGTTATCTTAATGGCAAAGGTAGTGAATACTTAGTCTACCCAGAGACTCATATCTATAAATTTAGTGTCAAATCTATTCCTGAAACCAAAGAGCAGTTAAGTAATCTTATCGCTAAAGTTAACGATATAGATCCCGGAGCCTCTTATAAGTTTGAGTATAGGAATAGAAATTCAAAAAATTTGATTGACAATGTTGTGAATGAATTTGAAAAGTTACCACTGTCTGCTGAGGCGTTCAGTGTGCATAAAAATATCGAATTAGACAAAGATCTTAAAATTACAGTGATCTACCACTCTCTATTACAGGAAAAATGTAAGTTTGCTTCTGTAGAAGGTGTTGATGTAAGCCAAAACTGTTTTGTGGAAGCGGCAAGAGTGGGGCAGGTTATTCACAAGGAAAGGCTCGTGGAGGGATTATAATGTTTGATTTAGTTAAAACAATGAAAGAGTCCGCAGCTTCGGAAGATTTGTCAGGCATTAATAATGGTCCATCTGATTGCGTATTAGTGTATCAATCGCAGGAGTGCGTTGATCTCGTAAAAGAAATGTTTCAATTTGAAGGTTGGGATGAACCACAATTTATTAAAAACACGGATGTAAATAAAAAGTTCTATGAAGAACAAAAATCAAACATTGTTTTACTGGAGTTATGTAACTCAGAAACAATGGCGGACGATGCTCAAAATTTCGCTAGTCATCTTCCTACCCGAAAAGGGCTGATCATTATAGGACAGCAGGACTCTATAGTTAAGCTTCGTGAATTAAAAGAAATGGGATTTTACTATCTATATTGGCCTATTAATAAGTTTGAGTTTTCTGACTTTATACTAAATGTTCAAGCAAATTTAGAATCTTTTTCTGGTGTGAGTGAAAAGCGTAAGGCAAAGCGCGTTGCTGTTGTGGGTAGTAAAGGTGGGGTAGGTACTTCTCTGATTTCCACTGAGTTGAGTTCAATGTTATCTACGCAAAGTATTGATACAATATTAGTCGATCACCAATACAGTGACTCAAATATCGATGTGTTAATTGGTTTGGAAAATTTTCAATCTAGATTGATTGATGAATATTCTGTCCCAATTCACGAATTAGATAATGATGGAGCGTTAAGTTATTTAACGCAAGTGAGGAAAAATTTTAGACTGCTGTCATTGCAAGGAGAGCAAGACCAAAAATTCATTTATGATTATAATCAAACATTATGTGAACTATTAAATAGAAGTGCTAATTTTATTATCGAGGATTTTTCTGGAAGTATCGATTTTAAAATTACCCCGCATGCATTAATAGAAATTTATGATGTAATCATCGTTGTCCTAGAACCTTCCGTTTCATCAGTAAGAAATGCACGTACATTGCTATCAGCACTCGAACAAAATCAAGTGTCACAAAGTCGTCGCACTCGAATTATAACTTTAGCCAACCATCATAGACCAGAGAGTACATTCGTTATTGGACAAGGTGATATAACAAAATACCTTGAATCAAAAGTTGATATTGATATGCCTTATTGTAAAAGGCTGTCTCATTTAATCGTAGAAGGTAAGCGAGCTCATAAACATGAGAAAAGCATTCGTAAAACAATTGAGGACCTATCAAACTTAATAAATGGTCAATCAGTGCAAAAACATCAGGGTTGGTTAAATAGACTGGTGGCACGATGAGCACAACTAAAGAGCTATATATATCTTTTCGCACTCAGATTTTTGAAGCGCTTGATGTCGAAGCGATTCAAACCATGAATCGCAATGATTTAGAGGGACAAGTTAGAAGTGCTGTTGATGTACTTTCTAGCAATAATGAGCGTCCAGTAACGGCAATGATGCGGTCAAGTATTGTTAAAAGTATGCTAGATGAGCTATTTGGATTAGGACCTATTCAACCGCTTGTTGAAGACTTTTCGATAACTGACATACTTGTTAATGGCCCAAATGAAGTATTTTATGAAAAGTACGGTAAATTGGAACGTTCAGATATTACTTTTGTCAATGAAGACCAACTTCTCAATATTGCTAAACAAATCGCTTCTCGAGTTGGTCGCCGAGTTGATGAGCTATCCCCTACAGTGGATGCCCGACTCGAAGATGGTAGCCGAGTAAATATCGTTATTCCTCCGATTGCTTTAGATGGTACGACGATTTCTATTCGTAAGTTCCGTGAGCAAAATATCACGATGGAATCTTTGGTCGAATTTAATTCTATGTCTTTAGATATGGCAAGGGCGCTATCGATTGCTTCTCGTTGTCGGTTAAATATTTTGATTTCTGGTGGTACAGGTTCAGGTAAAACAACGTTACTCAATGCTTTATCACATTATATTAGTGATGATGAGAGGGTGATAACAATAGAAGACGCTGCTGAACTTCGGCTTCAACAGCCTAATTTAGTTCGACTTGAAACGCGAACTAAGAGTATTGAAAGTACTGGCCTAGTGACACAGAGAGATTTGGTGATTAATGCGCTTCGTATGCGACCTGATCGCATTATTCTTGGTGAGTGTCGTGGTTCAGAAGCGTTTGAGATGCTGCAGGCGATGAACACCGGTCACGAAGGGTCTATGTCTACCCTACATGCTAATACACCAAGAGATGCTATCAGCCGAGTCGAATCTATGATTATGATGGCAAACTTAAACCAGCCATTGGATGCTATTCGTAAGGCTATCGTCAGCTCAATTGAACTGGTTGTGCAAGTGAACCGTTTACGAGATGGCTCTCGAAAAGTAACAAGCATTTCAGAAATTGTCGGAATTGAAGGGGATAGTGTTGTCATGGAAGAGATATTTTCCTTCCAATATGATGAAGTCAATTATGGTGAGAATGTAAAAGGCAAGTTTGTTACAGAAGGTATCATGCAGAGATCTCACTTGGTACGAAAAGCCCATTTTTTCGGTTTATATAATGAACTGATGGAATCCTTTAAAGGGGTAGGGACATGATCATTTGGATATCTTTTATTTTATTTGGGGTTGCCATATTTTTACTTTTTGATGATAAAAAATCAAAAGTGGTTAATTATTTTCCAAAATTGAAAAAAACGCAAAAAGAAGATGATATTTCGGTGATTGATATCAGTGGACTGCTGCCTAGAGCAAGTTGGAGAAGTATTAGAAGAGACCTACATCCAACTATAGGAATATTAGGTTCAAGAGCAAAACTAATTGTTTTATTTTATGTTATTTTCAGTGTTTTTATATCCTATTATTTGATTTATCATTTTTTCTATATTCGTTCAATGTTTATTATGATTGTTTCAATCTTGTGTTTATTATTCTTCGGTTACTTTAGGCTTAAAACGGTTAGAAGAAAAACATTTCAGCGGACATTTCCTGATGCTCTGAATATATTAATGAGTGCGGTGACTGCTGGTGAAAGCCTGATGCAGGCATTTATATTTGTTGGGGGAAATATGGATGGTGAAGTTGGGCGAGAATTTAAGTTAATGGGTGACCGACTTCGTCTAGGTGAAAATTCTGAGGATGTTTTAAAGCGATCTTGTGAGGTATTTCCCTACCCTGAATACATTTTTTTTACGATTGCAATAAGAGCCAATCTGAATCGTGGAGGCCAACTTAAGGGAGTATTAGCTAGGTTGATTAGAGTGTTAGTCGATGCTCGTGCAATGGAAAGAAAAAAAATGGCGATGACATCTGAAGCGAGGATATCAGCAAAAATAGTGGCAGCCATACCATTGTGTTTTGCAATAATGCTAAATTTTTTGAACCCAGACAATATTAAATTTATTGTCCATGATCCAGAAGGTCAATGGATACTTTATTATGTGTTAGGTAGTGAATTGTTAGGTTTATTTATAGTGTGGCTTCTTGTTAAAAGGGTGAAATTATGAATACTATTATTATACTATTTGTTTTTGCTTTTGGTTTGTATATGGCAATTAATATGTTAGTTGATTTGAAGAGAGAAAAAAGAATAGAATTTCTGCTAAGCGTAACACAAAAAAAGCATAGATCATCTAGAATTAACTCATTTATTGTCAAGTTTGGTAAAGAATACCGAGGGGAGTTAGAGCAGAAAGTTAGGGATGCTGGTATTCACAGCCCTCAACTGGCTATTTATTATTTTCCAATTAAAGTTTTATTTTTCGCGGTTCTCTTATTCTTTGTTTGGATAGCGGACATTGCTATAGAAACTAAGTTTATATTAGTGGTTGTTAGTGTGATCACAGCTGTACTCCTCCCTGATCTTATCTTAAGTTTAAAGCAAAAGGCGGTTGTCAGAAAGATTTCGATAAATCTTCCCTATTTACTAGATATGATGTCTGTTTGTGTGCAGACCGGTATGACAATAGAGGCATCTTTTGCCTATTTGTCAAAGGAACTAGAAACCTTTGATCGTGATTTATGCTATCAGATAAAAAAAACGTCAGACTTTGGCAAGATTCAGGGTATCGATAAAGCTTTATACAACTTGTCTGAACGCGTTCCTTCCCCTGAAATGTCGAGCTTTGTTTTGACTATTATTCAAAATATTCAATACGGATCTTCTATTTCCATGATCTTATCTGATTTGGCTGAGGATATGCGTAAAATGCAGTTACTTACCGTTGAGGAAAAGATGGGGAAACTCTCCGCTAAAATGAGTATACCTTTGATTTTACTTATTATGATGCCTATTGTCATCTTAATTTTAGCACCTGGAGTCGTCCAGATGGGACTTGTTTAGGAGTGAATTATGAGAGCTAGATATTTTATTTTCACTCTTTTATTGGTGTCGTTAATTGGCTGCTCTTCAAGTCAATCTGAACTAAGTCTAGACAATGAAGTCGATAGCATGGAGCGAGTGGGTAATTATGATGGTTTAGTTAACTATTATAAAGGTAAGCTTGAAGAATCACCCAACGATACAGTTTCTATGCAGGAGCTAGCTAAAGTTTATTTTGATAAGGGTGATATCGAATCAGCAAGGTTTTATAGTGATTATCTTTTAGGCTTGAAAGTGGTTAATTGGGAGTTATCTCAATTACGAGGTCAAGTTTATAATGCAGATCATAACGATGCTTTGGCGGTAGAGTCTTATCTACGTTCTATTGAGTTGGGAAATAATACGGCAGAAGTAGATGTTCTATTGGGGATATCTCACTGCATGAATGGAGATTATGAGTTAGCCGAGAAATATTTTAATAATGCCAGAATCAAAGGTTACAATGATACTGCGATAAAGAATAATTTGGCATTGATTAAGTTTGCTGATGGAAGATATCAAGAAGTGATTGATTTATTACTTCCATTGTACTTGTCTGATCCTAAAAATAAAAAAGTTCAGGCAAATTTAGCTATTGCTTTGATTAAGTTAGGTCACGTTAAACAAGCCAGTGATGTTTTAGGTAGTAGTTATTCAATCAATGAAGTTACAACCATGTCTAGACGCCTATCTTCAGGCGCTGGGAGTTCAATATGAGAAGAATAGTCAAGTATGCTAAGGGGTCTCTAACCGTCGAGGTGGCTTTAGGCATCATCATTCTCATCACGGCGACGGTAATGATATTCGAAATGGCGTATCGGATTTACGTCTCAAATTTGGTTGAGTTTGCGCTCAGAGAATCGGTTAGGTCAACGACTGTTTTTCAGGGAGATAATTCATACACCAGTTATAATACCAGCTTTTTCAACGTGATGAATGATGAAAGTAAATTATGGTCTTCACTGACGCCTGTTGATAACTTTTCAATGGCAGGCAAATATTATGTGAGTTATGAGGATCTTTTATCTGATAATTATCGTAATGATGGCGATATGCTGATTGATGATTCGGGATATTCCTTCGCCGAAATATCATTGAGTTATCAATATGAACCTATTTTACCTTTGCTTGGTGGAAATTCTGAAATAATTTCATCTTCAGTGTTACTTACTCTCGAGCACGAGGGTTGGGAGAGTGTTAGATGAACATATCGGAATTAACAAATAATGGAGGCTTTCGAAAAAAACGCAACTCAACACTGCAGCGTGGCGCCTTTACCATTGAGTTAGCACTCATTTTATTTGTCGTTATAGCCATATTTTATTTTATGAGTGACGTGAGTCATAAGTTATTGGTTAGAGCAAAACTCGACCGAGTGAGTTTTGCTCTGGTTAACGTAATGAAAGAGCGCACTCGATATTATGATGAAAATGTCATCTTAACTGGTGATGATAGAGACGAAATGGTCATTATTGCCGCTCGTCTGCTAAACACAGCTCCAGAAAGCGTAGCGCTGAGAGTTGAAGCTATGCACGATGGCTCTGCTGCAAATATTGATTCATTCGAAAGTGACCAGTTCAACAACTTAGGTTGTAATGTACCATTAATTTCATCGAAAGAGGTTTTGGTTCCTGTAGAGAACGGAGTCTCTTTCCCTCTTTACCAAGTGTCATTATGTGAAAGTAATTCATCTTGGTTTGCACGTTTGTTGGGGATTGCTAATTTATCAGAAATAACCATTTCATCGAGTTCGGTGATGGTTGGGAGGTAGATATGATAAACCCAAATACATTTAATCGCGGTCCTCATCGTCAGAGAGGTATTGCCGCAATTTGGCTTGGACTGACGTTAATACCTTTGTTAGGCGTGTCAGTTTTTGCACTCGAGGGAACTCGATATATACAAGAAACAAGTCGTTTGAGAGATGCTGCACAAGCTGCTGCCCTTGCAATAACAATTGATGATAAATCGAATGAAGCAGATGCTTTAGCGACTCGATATGTTGATGATTATGTGCGTAGTATCGAGCATATAGATATCACGACAGTAAGGACTTATGAGGAGCCAACTGCGGCGAATGATGATACCGAGAAAATTCAATATGAAGTTGCAGCAGTGACTACCCATAATTCGTGGTTTGCGAGTAATTTAATTCCCTCATTCGATGAAAATCAAAAGCTTGCAGGCTCAGCGCTCGCCGCGAAATATCCTTACTATCTAGGTGATAAATTAGTAGACATTGTGCTAGTCACTGACTTTTCAGGATCAATGAATCGGGATTGGAGTGGGGCAAGTGGTGATGTAAATACAAAGATTCAAACTCTCAAACTAGCTGTTTCAGATCTTGCTGATAATATTTTGGTTGTGCGTGAAGGTGATTCTACAGTGCTTAACCGTCTAGCGATTGTTCCTTTTAACCTCAGAGTTCAGGATAAAATTAATAACAATTTATTCTCAGGAAGTCAGTTGAGGTATAGAAGTGATTACCACTCTTCTGTTTCCTCTAAAACGTATGAAAAAGTCAATTGGCGTTTTTGGTCAAAAAGAACATTAAGTGAAGTCGAAGATTGTGCCGATGATATATTTGATTGCCCTAATATTGGGAATAATAATCAGCACAAACAAGCTAAGAGAGTGTTGGATGTTTTAAATATTAAATCTAGACGTCTTGAAATACCAGAGTATATAGATTATCAGAAATCTGTTGATGATATGTTTAACTATAAAAGAGATAATACAGATTTAAAATTTGACTTTAGAGCGGATACTAATGTTATTTACAATAGCTCAATGACGATGACTAATGGCATAGGTCACTATGTGATTCCTCTTACCAGTGATTCTGATTTGATTGAAGAAATGCAGGATATGAATTCAGGAGGCAATACGGCTTCATATCAAGGTATTTTAAGAGGGCTTCAAGTACTTAATGATGGCATGCCAAGTAATTCGGCTAGTCAGCAGGAGATTGATGAATACAGTCAAAGAGTCAAAATTATGATTATTTTGAGTGATGGTCAAGAATATCCATATACGAGTATTTTACCCGACTTAGTTGATGCCAATATGTGCAATGCTGCAAGAGAGCACTTTCAATCGGAGAATGGCAGCCTGTATATAGGTGTTATAGGTGTTGATTTTGATGCGACTAAACAAAATGGATTTCAGAAGTGTGTCTTAAATCCTGATGAAGATATTATCGATGTACGTAGTCGCGAAGAATTGATTGAACGTATTCAAAATTTAATTGAGAAAGGATCTCGAGGTACTGGTGTATCGAGACTATACGGGTGAGTAAAGATGAAAAATACAATGCTAACAATAGGTATGCTTGTTTCTTTCTCTAGTTATGGGCAGGAGATTAGTGATCAGGTAGTAGAATATTGTGGGAATACTTTTTCAGAGTATTCTCACACCATCGAAATTGGTGAAGTTCAAGGGGTGGCTAGTCATCGTGATGGCTATTGGCAAATTCATGAGGGAAGTCATGATCCAGCTCTCAAGTGGGAGCTTCTTAAGCGCTCACAGTTGATCACTGATCCTAGTGATTGTCTTACTTATATATCAAACCTTGGTATTGCTAGCTTCGATAGTGACAAAGGGCAGCTTGTTGCTCGTGTTAACTTCGCCTTTGATCGTTATTATCTGACCCCTCTTGCTCGTGAAGTGCTTGTTGATGTGGCAAAGCATCTCGCAGACAATAACTACTTAGTGACGGTCGAAGGTCATACCGATTGGGTGGGCAGTGAAGCTTACAACCAAGGGTTGGGGCTAGATCGAGCTCAAAGCACTTCTGAACAGCTTTTTACTTATGGAGTTTCAAAAGAGAAGATGACATTGAAGTCTTTGGGTGAGTCTGAGCCAATCGCAAGTAACAAAACTTCTCAAGGTAGAGCTCAAAACAGACGTGCTGATGTGTATATTCCCCCAGAGTCTTTTAACCAAGACGATGCCAGTCCAACCTCTACACAGATAGAAGAATAACGACTATCTCAACGGTCGCATAATCCGAAAATTATAATGCCCACTAATTAGAATTAGTGGGCATTATATTAAATGACTCCGAGTCCAAACCCTATTGCAATAAACAGAGCTACCATCCATACAATCGGCATCTTCATTGTTTTCAATAGCCACACGCCAACAATGATCAGAGCGAAGTCTATGCCACTGCTCACTGCGCTTGTGAAGATAGGTTGATACAGGGCTGCAAGTAGTAGACCTACAACTGCCGCATTCACACCAGTAAGAGCGCCAGCAACCAGAGGTTTGCTCGCAATTGCTTGCCAGTTTTTCAGTACACCTAGTAGTAATAAGAAGCCTGGTAAGAACACGGCAATCGTTGCGAGTAGTGCGCCTGTGATTGGTGCCGATGGCATCAATACATAACCTAAGTAAGTCGCAAGTGTAAACATAGGCCCTGGTACTGCCTGTGCTGCTGCATAACCTGTTAGGAAGGCATCTTGAGACAGTTGGTCACCAATACCATTTTGTAGCAACGGAAGTACCACGTGGCCGCCGCCGAATACTAAGCTACCTGCTTGGTAGAACAGGCCAAACACTTCAATACCTTGAGAGTAAGGACTAAATAGAGGCAGACCAACCAGCAAAGCAACAAAAATCACGAGAGGCGTTACCGATATTTTTTGCGTTGAAGGTATCGTTTTGAGCTCTTGAGACGTCAAGAACTTACTGCCAACCATCGCTGCAAATAGAAGCACTAAAACTTGAGGCCAGATGCCTGGAATCAGTAGCAGAACAATCGCGGTAATCACACATAATGCGGTTGCTATCTTCGATTGGCAAAAGTTCTTGTACATACCAAAGGTTGCATCAGCCACAACCACTACTGCTAATAACTTAAGCCCGTGAATGATTGAATTGAAAAGTGGTGCTTCCAATAGTTGGTTGCTGACTAACGCCAATATCAGCATCAGAATCACAGATGGGGAAGTGAAGCCGACAAATGCAGCAATAGCACCTGTTAGTCCACCTTTCTTGTAGCCAACCGCAAAGCCAACCTGACTTGAACCTGGGCCCGGCAGAAATTGACTGAGGGCGACAATTTGCCCGTACTCTTCGTCGGATAGCCAATTCAGTTTCTCAACAAAGGTTTTACGGAAGTAGCCAATGTGTGCCGCTGGTCCACCGAAGCTAATCCAGCCAAGCCAGAAAAAGGTTTTAAAAATTGAAAGCATGATCGATTCCAGATAAATGTTTAGCGTAATTTATGGTGACTTGCACTA
>NZ_JBFRTR010000109.1:0-22431 GCF_041474215.1 Vibrio sp. 10N.222.52.C12 | reverse complement strand
GCGACGCTAAGAAAGATGCTGTTGCTGCAGCTATCGCTCGCGCTAAAGCGAAGAAGGCTCAACAAGCAGAATCAGCTGCTCAAACCGCAAGTGAAGCTTCGGTTGAAAGCTCTGGCGACGCTAAGAAAGATGCAGTCGCTGCCGCTATTGCTCGTGCTAAAGCCAAGAAAGGCTCAACAAGCTGAATCAGCTACTCAAGCCGA
Organism: Vibrio sp. 10N.222.52.C12; assembly: GCF_041474215.1. Classification (NCBI taxonomy): domain Bacteria; kingdom Pseudomonadati; phylum Pseudomonadota; class Gammaproteobacteria; order Vibrionales; family Vibrionaceae; genus Vibrio; species Vibrio sp. 10N.222.52.C12. Next base: position 22,228 of record NZ_JBFRTR010000109.1, on the reverse strand, counting down.
AAGTGAAGCTCCGGCTGAAAGCTCTGGCGATGCTAAGAAAGATGCTGTCGCTGCGGCCATTGCTCGTGCTAAAGCCAAGAAAGCACAGCAAGCTAAGCAAGACCAAACAGCAGAAACTCCTGAGCCAGTGATTGAAGTTGAAGCTGAAACTCAACAAGAGTCAGTCGATCCTAAGAAAGCTGCAGTTGCCGCCGCGATTGCTCGTGCTAAAGCGAAAAAAGCCCAGCAAGCGAAACAAGACGAAACAGTAGAAACGCCAGAGCCAGTGCTCGAAGTGGCAGCTGAAACTCAATCTGAAGCTGTTGACCCTAAAAAAGCAGCCGTTGCTGCCGCTATTGCTCGTGCTAAAGCAAGAAAAGCACAGCAAGAGCTAGATAAAAAGAACAATGAGGAGAAAGAGTAGTGGCCTTCTTTATCGCCAGCTCACCGCACGCGCATAGCCGTAGAAGCACCCCAGATCTAATGAAATGGGTGGCTATTTGTGCATTGCCAGGTCTACTAGCTCAAACCTACTTCTTTGGATGGGGTACCCTCATCCAGTTAGTATTTGCTATTGCACTTGCTGTTACCTTTGAAGCAGCCGTCATGCTATTGAGAAAACGCCCGCCAGTAATGGCACTGCGTGATTACAGTGCTGTTGTAACCGCTTGGCTACTGAGTGTCGCGATTCCCCCACACTCTCCGTGGTGGATCCTCGTCATTGGTATGTTCTTCGCTATTATTATCGCGAAACACTTATACGGCGGCCTAGGGCAGAACCCATTTAACCCTGCGATGGTCGCTTACGTTGTTTTGCTGATTTCATTCCCAGTTCAAATGACCAGTTGGAATGCTCCCGCGAGCCTGACAGCAGAAGCAACAAGCTTTATTGACTCATTCTTGATGATCTTTACTGGCTTCAATAACGAAGGTTTGTCTCTGCAACAAGCACGCCTTGGCATTGATGGCACCACAATGGCGACGCCGCTTGATGCATTCAAAACGGCATTAACGGCAGGCAATACTGCCTCAGAAGCACTATCTCAACCTCAATTTAGTTGGTTAGCTGGCGTAGGCTGGGAGTGGGTAAACCTTGCTTACCTAATCGGCGGTTTAGTGCTGATTAAGCAACGTGTTATTCAATGGTATATCCCTGTGGCTTTCATCGGCAGTCTTACTCTGTTTAGCTTAGTGTTCTTAGTGCTCACTCCTGGTGAAACCGCTTCTCCAACCATTCACCTTCTGTCTGGCGCGACTATGCTTGGTGCATTCTTTATTGCAACCGACCCAGTTTCAGCATCCACGACAGTCAAAGGTCGCTTAGTGTTTGGCGCTCTGATCGGCGGTTTAGTCTTTATCATCCGCAGTTGGGGTGGTTTCCCTGATGGCGTGGCGTTTGCTGTATTGTTAGCCAACATGTGTGTTCCACTGATTGACTACTACACCAAACCTCGCACATACGGTCACTAAGGGAGCGAATACCATGCTAAATGCAATTAAGAAAAACGGCCTTGTACTCGCGATTTTTGCGTGTGCTTCGACGGGTTTGGTCGCGGTAACTCACTACCTGACCAAAGATCAGATCAAACAACAAGAACAGGCTCAGTTACTGTCTGTTCTTAACCAAGTGATCCCACACGATCAGCACGACAACGAGCTGTTTTCGTCTTGTACTTTGGTTCAAGCAGAAGAGCTTGGTACTGAGCAAGCGATGCCGGCTTACATTGCTAAGCTTAATGGTGAGCCAAGCGCGATTGCGATCGAAGCGATTGCACCAGACGGCTACAATGGCGCGATTAAAGTCATTGTTGGAATGAAAACTGACGGTACTATTTTAGGTACTCGCGTGCTTTCTCACCAAGAGACTCCGGGCTTGGGTGATAAGATTGATCTGCGTGTGAGTGATTGGATTCTTTCGTTTGCAGGTAAGCAAGTGACGGATTCTAATCTAGACCGTTGGAAGGTTCGTAAAGACGGTGGTGATTTTGACCAGTTTACTGGCGCTACTATCACGCCAAGAGCAGTCGTGAAGTCAGTCAAACAAGCGGTCCAGTACGTTAACCAAAACAACCAAGCATTGCTTGCTCAACCTCTAAATTGTGGTGGTGAATAATGAGTGACCATAAAACATTGATCAAAAATGGCATGTGGGCCAATAACCCTGCCCTAGTGCAACTTCTTGGGTTATGTCCGCTGCTGGCTGTATCGTCAACAGTCACTAACGCACTTGGGCTAGGCATTGCTACCTTGCTTGTACTGGTCGGCTCAAACGTTTCTGTTTCTTTGGTTCGTAATCATGTGCCAAAAGAAGTACGTATCCCAGTATTCGTAATGATCATTGCCTCGCTAGTAACCTGTGTTCAATTGCTGATGAACGCTTACGCCTATGGGCTTTACCTCTCTTTGGGTATCTTCATCCCGCTGATCGTAACCAACTGCATCATCATTGGTCGTGCGGAAGCCTTCGCTTCAAAAAATGAAGTGCTACCAGCGGCTCAAGATGGTTTCTGGATGGGTCTAGGCATGACATCAGTATTGGTCGTGTTAGGTGCGATGCGTGAGATTATTGGTAACGGGACCCTATTTGATGGCGCAGACCTGCTGCTTGGTGACTGGGCTTCGGTGTTACGAATCCAGATATTCCAATTTGATAACAGCTTCTTGTTAGCCCTGCTTCCACCGGGTGCCTTCATTGGTGTTGGTTTCTTAATTGCTTTGAAAAATATCATCGATAACCAAGCAAAATCTAGACAACCAAAACAAGAAAAGCCAGTCATTGAACGCGCTCGCGTTACCAATGCCTAATAAGTTAAATTAGCTTAAACCTCGCTGAGTTAGCTCAACCACTCAGCGGGGGAAATCAGATCTAAACAGTACATATAATAATGACGCTCATAAGAGCGCGTAACCGATGATAAAGCAGAAGCAATCCAAGCTTCATGCCCTAACTATTTGAAAGTAATGTCGCTATGAACAATGTAAAACGAGTAGAAATACTTGAGCGTTTAAGAGAAAACAATCCAAAGCCAGAGACTGAGCTTAACTGGAACAGCCCATTCGAGCTGCTGATTGCCGTTCTATTGTCTGCACAAGCAACCGATGTCAGCGTGAACAAGGCGACGGATAAGCTGTACCCTTTAGCCAACACTCCGCAAGCAATTTTCGACCTAGGTGTTGATGGCTTAAAAGAGTATATCAAGACCATCGGCCTATTTAACTCAAAAGCAGAAAACACCATCAAAACGTGTCGTATGCTGCTTGACCTACATAATGGTGAAGTACCGGAAGATCGCGCTGCATTAGAAGCCCTTCCAGGTGTCGGTCGTAAAACAGCAAACGTAGTGTTAAATACCGCATTCGGTTGGCCAACCATTGCCGTTGATACTCACATCTATCGTGTATCAAACCGCACTAAGCTAGCGATGGGTAAAACCGTCGACGATGTCGAAGCAAAACTACTTAAAGTTATCCCAAAAGAATTCAAACTGGATGTCCACCATTGGCTCATTCTTCATGGACGTTACACCTGTGTCGCACGTAAACCACGCTGTGGCAGCTGTATCATTGAAGACCTCTGTGAATTCAAAGAAAAGAGCGAAGATTAGTCTTTCCGTTCACAACGATTAATCAATACGGCAGCGCTTAAAGCGCTGCTTTTTTATTGCCACTCTCTAGAATCCGCCTCTACATAAGTTTTCACTTCTAATTCTGCGTTCCCAAGACAACAGGCATAAAAAATCCCGCCTTTTATGGCGGGATTCAATTATTTAGCTAAGAAGTCTGTCTTAGATAAACTCCACTTTAGTCACTTCTTTGATAGCAGATAGAACAAATGTTGGTACTGCTGCAATGAAGATTAACGATATTAAGTGATTAAACTCTAGCGCTTCTGTGCTGAATACCAACTGACCGAAGCTTGTGTACACAACGCTTAAAGACAAGATAGCCGATACTGCCACCGCACCAAGTAGGTAGTGGTTAGTGAACGGATTCTTACGATAAATCGTTGTAAACGTACGTGCATCGAACAAGCTCCAAAGTTGAGCAAAGATCAGTGTTAAAAACGCAACGGTTTGTGCGTATTGAGCACTGTAACCACCGTCGAGTGCGTAAGAGAATGTCACAAAGCTTAGACCACCTAATGCGAGACCACGAGTTAGGATACGAGCGCCTAGACCATTAGAGAAGAAGCCTTGGTCACGTTTGCCTGGCTTACGCTCCATGAGATCTTTCTCTTCTGGCTCAACACCGAGTGCGAGTGCTGGTAGACCATCAGAAACGAGGTTAACCCATAAAATCATTAGTGGAGTTAGCGGAAGTACTACATCTGGTCCCATGAGTAGGAATGCAAATAGGATTACCGAAACCTCACCCACGTTCGCTGTAAGTGCTTGGCGGATAAACTTACGTAGGTTATCGAAAATTTGACGACCCTGACGTACCGCCTTCACGATAGTACTGAAGTTGTCATCCAACAGGATAAGGTCACCTGAGTCTTTCGCAACAGACGTACCTGTAATACCCATCGCAACACCAATGTCTGCACGACGCAGTGCTGGCGCATCGTTCACGCCGTCACCGGTCATAGAGGCAACTTCATTGTTCTCTTGCTGCGCTTTTACGATACGCAGCTTGTGCTCTGGAGTAACACGGGCAAATACTGCAACCTGAGAACAGATAGACAACAGCTTCTCGTCATCCATTTGGTCAAGCTCAGCACCCGTTACCACTAGATCGTCTTCGCTACGGATGATTCCGATTTCACGAGCAATCGCTGCTGCCGTGACTGCGTGGTCACCGGTAATCATTACCGTACGAACACCAGCGCTATAACAGCTATTTACTGCATCGCGTACTTCTGGGCGTGGTGGATCCATGATGCCATAGATACCCAGGATGCTGACGTCTTTTTCAAGCTCAGGGAAATCTAACTCAAGCTCTTCTTCTTTTAATTCACGGAAACCAACGGCAAGTGTACGCAGAGCATCACCACCAAAGGTTTGGATTGCCGCTTCAAAGTTTAAATGAAGCTCTTGAGACGGTGCGGTATCGAGAGCCAAGTTGCCTGAAACTTCACAGCCAACCGTTGGTACGAAACCACCGTCAACCATGAAGCTGGTTGATTTACCAAGAACAACATCTGGCGCACCTTTCAATGCTAGGAAGTGCTTACCTTGTGGGTCACGAACGATAACAGAAGCCATCTTACGACCAGAATCGAACGGGAACTTCTTAACGATTGAGTAGCCACCCGTTGATAGCATTTCATCTTGTTTAAGACCTGCTTTTGCAGCTGCAACAATTAGTGCACCTTCTGTCGGGTTGCCACGAACCGTCCATTTACCATCAGCATTGACATATTCAGCATCGTTACAAAGCGTTGCAACAACAAGACCTTTCATCATTGCAGGGCTGTTTGTCGCTTCGACATTGTGACCTTTGGTAATGAATTCACCCTTAGGATCAAAACCTTTACCTGACACATCCCAGTAACGACCAGACACATCGTACGCTTTCATCACCTGCATTTGGTTTTGTGTTAGCGTACCGGTTTTATCTGAACAGATAACGGTTGTAGAACCAAGCGTTTCGATTGCTGCTAGCTGTTTAGCCAAAGCATTATTCTTAACCATCTTAGTTGAGCCCATCGTTAATACGATAGTAACCACCGTTGGTAAACCTTCAGGAATAGCGGCAACCGATAAAGAGATACCTGTTGTTAGGATTTCTAACCATGGCATACCGTGGTAAACACCGATAGCACAAACAATAGCAACAACCACAAGAGCAACAACCAATAATGCGAGTGCGATGGTGTCCATACGCTCTTGCATTGGTGTTTTCGTCTCTTCCGTTTGGTTCATCATATCAGCGATGTGACCAACTTCAGTTTGCATACCTGTGCTTGTTACCACAGCAAGGCCTGTACCTGTAGTCACGATTGTTGTCATGAAGCCCATGTTCTTCTGATCGCCAAGACCAAGGGTCTCATCTTCAAGGCGTTCAGACTGCTTATTCACTGGCTCAGATTCACCGGTCAGTGCAGCCTCATCTACCGTCAGACGGTTTGACTCAAGAATACGAACATCAGCAGGCAGAATATCGCCAGTATTAATTTTGATGATGTCACCAGGAACGAGGGTTTTAGCTGGAACACTGATCCATTTACCATCGCGCATCACTTCGGCTTCTGGAGCTGCCATTTCTTTTAGCGCTTCCATCCCTTTCTGAGCTTTAAATTCTTGCCAGAACGCGATACCAGTATTGATAAGGATAATCACTGCAATAGCCATAGCATCAATCGCGTGGCCAGTAGACCAAGAAACGATTGCACCAACAGCTAGAATAAAAATCAGTGGGTTTTTATATTGATGAATATACAGTTCCCACGCAGAAGCTGACTCTTGTGCAGTCAGTTCGTTAGTGCCGTGCTTCTCTAAGCGTGCATCCGCTTCAGAAGTTGATAAACCTGTCGTTTGATCTGCGTTCAGTTCGTTTAAAACATCTGAACTTTGTTGTGTAAACCATTTACTCGTCATTTGAGTACTCCACATCAATGCCTCACGCCGAGGCTAATGTAATAAAATAATACTTATTCTTATGTGATAGAAAAATCGCACAAATCAAAAGTGAATATTTAGTCGATTTGGTGCGCTTGAAAAACTATATAGTAAGGATTGTCTATTTAGCAAAGATCGCAAAAGATACACTTGATACACACTTGACAACTACTTTGAAAACACAACCACATCAAACATAAAACATAAAACAAACAATACAAGCCCAAACTATTGTTTAAAAAAGATAAGCACAAAAAATAGACACCCTTTGCACTTTCGTAAAAACCATTAGTTATCGGCGTATTTTATCGAAAATTCCTTAATAACGAAGTAAAACATCGGAATAACCTTTCTATAAACAGGGATATGTTGGCGTAATCATAAATTGATAAAATGGAAAGTTAGATGCCAATTGTAAAAACGAAAGGAAATCAGCAACAAGATGGAGATATAAGTCACAATTCAACAACCAAGGCCATTCTTGGCCATTACAAAAAAGACCAACACTCAAACTTACTATTTATGCAAAACTGCGAATTAAGCGCTAGTGACTGACAAATTAATAAGGCCGTCGCTCTTTAATTTCTTGTAATACAAATAAGAAAAAAGGTAGAGGGGGAGAGTAAGATAGATGATGAGAATAAGAAAATATGACCAAACTCATCATCTCTTTGGTGTTGCTTATGAGCTTGCTCATATATAGTGCTATAAAAGAAACAACCAATAACAAGCTAGGAGCAAATCATGTCAAACGGTCGTATTTTACACACCATGCTACGCGTGGGTGATCTAGACAAGTCTATCGAGTTCTACACCAATGTAATGGGCATGCAGCTATTACGTAAGAACGAAAACAAAGAGTACGAATACACACTGGCTTTCGTTGGCTTTGGCGACGAATCTCAAGGCGCAGTGATTGAGCTGACTTACAACTGGGGCACCACGGAATACGATCTTGGCTCTGCTTTTGGTCACGTTGCTATCGGTGTTGATGACATCTACACAACGTGTGATGCGATTAAAGCAGCTGGCGGCAACGTAACGCGAGAAGCGGGTCCGGTTAAAGGCGGCTCTACACACATTGCGTTCGTGAAAGATCCTGATGGCTACATGATTGAGCTGATTCAGAACAAACAAGCAAGCGCAGGTCTAGAAGGTTAATTCCTTAACCTCTTTGAGAAGTTGGGTTTGAACGCCTGAAGAAATGAAAAACGAAGCGAGCACTATGCTCGCTTCTTTTTTATCACTCTCACCATAATCGATATTCTTTACCAATTATTCTTAACAATCTCATTGATGAAACTTTACATGATAATGATTATCATTTAAATTAACCACCTATTGATTAGTGAGGTAATACAATGATTAGCGAATGGGAAAAACACACGTTACTTGCCGATACTGCATTGCAGCTCGACGATCCTGTACGAAGTATTCTTCATTATCAGCAGGCTTTGAACTTAAGTGAAGAAATTACAGAACGCACCGATATTCAAGCCGATGAACGCTTACTGATCTCGGTGATTTCTTGCCACAATCTTGCTCAATTCTGGCGTTGGGCTGGCGACACTGAATACGAGCTCAAGTATCTTCAACTGGCTTCCGAAAAGGTACTCACACTGATCCCTCAGTGCCCTAATACTCAATGTTCAAGCTTTATCGATTCTATTGGTTGCTGTAAGAAAGCGCTGATCGATTTCATGAAACGCCACCCAAACCCTAAAATTGCCTCTATGGTGGAAAAGATCGATACCGCGACCAACTGTGAAATGATCGCCCGCTTCCGCTTGAATTAAACAAGTTCCGTTAAAACAACGACTCCAAATTTAAAACATAAAAAAGCCCGTCATCAAGACGGGCTTTGTCATTTCAAAACAAGCTGTTGTTTAGCTTAAACCTGTGTGCGACCTAAAGAGATCACAACACGTCGGTTCTTATCTTTACCAATTGGCGAGTTATTGTCCGCAATCGGACGACGCTTGCCATAGCCTTGCACTTGGATACGATCTTCTGGCAGGCCTAGAGATTTGAAGTACTCTCTTAACGATTCTGCTCTGCGCTCTGAAAGGTTTGGGCTAATCCCTTTGCTGTCGACAGAGTCGGTGTACGTTGCCACCAGCACAAGGTCGATGTCTTGGTTATAGCGAACGTAATCGGCAATCTGGCTCAGCCTTTTGCGCGACGACTTGTTCAGCTGGTCGCTGTTGCGGTCGTAATGCAAAATAGTGAAAGAGATATCTTCAAAGCTGTAAGGCAGCAGGTTAGCAACACAGTCACTGAACACATTGTATTTTTCTTGGAACAACACCGACGACAACGACACTTCGATACGTTGATCTCGGCTCTGCCACTCTTGGTAGCTGAATGTCGGATAACGCCCTTTCTCCAACTCACTCAAGATGCCCCAAGCTGTTTGACCGCCGACATAGCCGTCAAATTGCTGGAAGAACTTAATGGTTGTCATACGATCAGCACTTTCACCCGGACGCCAAGGTGGCGGCATAGAGATCAAGCTTACATTGCGCGTCGCACCCATTGGACGGCGCATTTTAAGCTCAAAGTCCAAAATGATTTTTTTACTCGCGCGAGATGAGAACTCAGCATCACCAAAGTTTGGAATTGGGTGGACCAAGCGACATTCAAGTGGCGTGTTGGCTACCATCTCCCATGTCGACTGTTGAGGAGATGCTCCGTAACGCTTTTCTTGTGCCATGACCGATGACGACACAAGTAGCGAAAATAGCATTGAACCTGTTATGAGTTGTTTCTTCATAAAGTGGAGTATCTCTTAAGCAATTCGTTTAACAATGCAGCCAATTGCCGCATTTTTCTCTCACGTTTAAATATGCAATTATCAAGCCGCAATGGGTTAGGTAATTTAAGATTTATTGCCCTTCCCTAGTTTTTATCACTGCTATTATCTGCAATAATGCAGCCTTAATCACACTTATTTGGGCTAACATGACTGTAGAAAACGAAGCTCTGACCCTAAAAAAACGCTTTCGCGGCTATTTTCCAGTGGTCATCGACGTGGAAACCGCAGGGTTTAACGCTGAAACCGATGCATTATTAGAAATCTGTGCCATTACATTAAAAATGGATGAGAACGGAGATCTGCACCCTGCATCAACGCTTCATTTTCACATTGAGCCTTTTGAAGGCGCAAATATAGAGCAGGCAGCATTAGACTTTAACGGAATTAAAGACCCATTTAGCCCATTACGTGGTGCTGTGTCGGAACAAGAAGCCCTTAAAGAAATCTACAAGCTAGTGAGAAAAGAACAAAAAGCTTCAGATTGCAGTCGTGCAATCATGGTTGCTCACAACGCTACATTCGATTTGAACTTCGTTAATGCGGCAAGTGAGCGCTGTAAGCTTAAACGCGTCCCTTTCCATCCATTTGCTACTTTTGACACTGCAGCTCTTAGTGGTCTTGCCTACGGTCAAACCGTTTTGGCTAAAGCTTGCCGCACTGCAGGGATGGAATTTGACAACAAAGAAGCACACTCTGCTTTGTATGATACGCAAAAAACCACAGAGTTATTTTGCGGCATTGTAAACAAATGGAAAGCCCTTGGTGGTTGGCCTCTTGTTGACGAAGAATAAAAAATAGAGTCGGTAAACGTTTTTCGTATTGCCTTCATAAAAAACACAACATCCCGAGAATAATATGAATCCTGTTGTAATTTCAGTTTGCATCATGCTTGTTTTAGCTTTGATGCGCGTAAACGTAGTCGTTGCTCTGACGTTCAGTGCAATTATCGGTGGCGTAGCCTCTGGTATGAGCTTGAACGACGCAGTCGCGGCTTTCGAAAGTGGGTTAGGCGGCGGTGCAACGATTGCACTTAGCTACGCTATGCTTGGTACATTCGCTGTTGCTATCTCACGTTCTGGTATCACAGATCTCCTTGCTCAAAGTGTTATCAAACGCATTCACGGCAAAGAGAACAGTGCAGCATCGACTGGTCTTAAATACGGCATGCTTGCGTCGTTGATCTTAGTGACCATGTCTTCGCAAAACGTGATTCCGGTACATATCGCCTTCATCCCAATCTTAATCCCACCTCTACTAGGCGTATTCGCAAAAATGAACCTAGACCGTCGTCTAGTTGCGTGTGTGCTGACTTTTGGTCTGATTACACCTTACATGGTGTTACCGATTGGTTTTGGTGGCATCTTCCTAAACAACATCCTGCTTAAAAACCTTCACGACAATGGTCTTGAAAACGTTGTAGCAAGCCAAGTACCTATGGCAATGTTGTTACCAGCAGCAGGCATGATCTTCGGTCTCCTTACTGCAGTATTCTTTACTTACCGTAAGCCTCGCCAATACAAAGAAACCTCTCACACTGTTGTTTCAACAGAAGTGAAAGAGATCAACAAGAAGCACATCCTAGTAGCAGCAGCTGGTATCGTAGCAGCGCTAACAGTTCAACTATCGACTGGCTCTATGATCATCGGTGCTCTAGCGGGTTTCATGGTATTTACCTTCGGTGGCGTTATTGCTTGGAAAGAGACACAAGATGTCTTCACCAAGGGCGTTCACATGATGGCAATGATCGGTTTCATCATGATTGCAGCAGCAGGTTTCGCGGCAGTTATGAAGCAAACAGGTGGCGTTGAATCTCTGGTTGAAGCACTTTCAACAAGCATCGGCGACAACAAGCCTCTAGCAGCACTACTTATGCTAATTGTTGGTCTATTGGTTACTATGGGCATTGGTTCTTCGTTCTCTACGATTCCAATCCTTGCAACTATCTACGTTCCACTAGCAGCAGCATTTGGCTTCTCGCCAATGGCAACAATCGCTCTAGTAGGTACAGCTGCTGCACTTGGTGATGCGGGCTCTCCGGCTTCTGACTCAACATTAGGTCCAACGTCTGGTCTAAATGCTGATGGTCAACACGAGCACGTATGGGAAACCGTAGTACCGACGTTCCTGCACTACAACATCCCACTGATCGTATTCGGTTGGATTGCAGCCATGGTTCTGTAATTAGGTTCTGTAGTTAAACAGTCCTACGCTCACTTTTATAAAGACCGCCTCGTGCGGTCTTTTTTGTCTCTGAGATTCATTCTACTCTTCCTTCCGCTCACTCTCATTGAACTAGCGACACCAAACAAAAAAGGCTTACTCTGATGAGTAAGCCTTAGAAATCATTGCGAATACAGATGACTCTCGCTGAATTACGCAGCGGGAGCATTACTCACTAAAATTTCGCGAATAGACTTAAGCGTCGCTTCCGTTGAATGATAATCCAATTCAACTTCACTAAAGATGCCGTTCACTTCAAGCATTAAGGTCGGGTAAGAAAATACACCCATCGCTTCTTTAAAGCCTAGCTGGTCATCTAACTCACTTTCCAATAACTTGCTAGAAAGGTCATTTTCAAACTGTTGAACATTCATACCTAGCTCTTCAGCCAACTGCAAATGTGTGTCTTGGCTATGTGGCAAGATCGCACGAAGGTAGTAAGCATGTTGAATCGCTTCAAGCATCGCTTCGTAGTGGTCTTGAAAACCTGCAGCAATCACGGCACGGCACGCAGGGTAAGTACTGCGAACAGGTTGGCACTTTGTCCAAAAATCATGGTTAAACTCAGTACCCAACTTAGCTTCGATCTGCTTCCAAATCGCTTGCAGCTTGCCTTTCATCTCTTCTGACATTGGCTCATCAGAATCCGGGGCCAAACCACCCACTACATAGTTAAACTCAATGCTCGCAGGCAATTGTTGTTTCAATAACTCAAGTGTTGGCTTGTAACCCCAACACCAGCTGCACATTGGATCATGCACATAATGAAGTTTTACGTTCATTGTTCATTCCTTATCGAGTCAATGATTCGATCAATTCAAACAAAAAAGGAGCCTGATTAAGGCCCCTCATTTTAACTATTCAGCGCAAAGGCTAGAACTTATTCAGCGTCATCGCCAGCAACTTTAGCCGCTGCTTCTTTGATGATTGGCTGAAGTTCGCCTTTTTGGAACATCTCAAGAATGATGTCACAACCACCGATTAGCTCACCTTCAACCCAAAGTTGTGGGAAAGTTGGCCACTGTGCGTAAGCAGGAAGCTCTGCACGGATATCAGGGTTTTGTAGGATATCTACGTAAGCAAATTTTTCGCCACATGCCATTAGAGCTTGAGACGCTTGAGAAGAGAAACCACAGCTAGGTAGCTTAGGAGAACCTTTCATGTACAGTAGAATAGTGTTTTCTTCAATTTGCTGTTTGATTTTATCGATAGTTTCCATTGCTTCCTCGTTAATGGATTACGGCTTTTATTGCCTTTATTCTACCCCAAACTAAAAGAATAAAAACCATATAAAAAAAGCGGTTAACAAGCTAAGCTAACAATTCACACAAAAGTAATGAAATAAGCTTTTAATAAAGTAAAAACTTGCTAAACTATATCGCAAGTCAGCAAATTGACCATGGTTGGCAGTATAGCGAGCCATGAATAATAATATCACTGGAAGCAATCGAAAGAGTTAACTCTTTCATATCAATGGAGAATTGAGCAATGGCATTTGAACTACCGGCTCTTCCTTACGCGAAAGACGCGCTAGAACCACACATCTCAGCAGAAACGCTAGATTTCCACCACGGTAAGCACCACAACACTTACGTTGTTAAGCTAAACGGCCTTATCCCAGGTACTGAGTTTGAAGGCAAAACACTAGAAGAGATCGTTAAGACTTCTACTGGTGGTGTTTTCAATAACGCTGCTCAAATCTGGAACCACACGTTCTACTGGCACTGTCTTGCTCCTAAAGCGGGCGGCGAACCAACTGGCGCTGTTGCAGAAGCTATCAACGCTGCATTCGGTTCTTTCGAAGAATTCAAAGCGAAATTCACTGATTCAGCAATCAACAACTTCGGTTCTTCTTGGACTTGGTTAGTTAAGAAAGCTGACGGTTCTCTAGACATCGTTAACACTTCTAACGCTGCTACTCCTCTAACAGAAGAAGGTGTTACTCCACTTCTAACTGTTGACCTATGGGAACACGCTTACTACATCGATTTCCGCAATGTTCGCCCTGACTACATGGCTGCATTCTGGAACCTAGTAAACTGGTCTTTCGTAGAAGAGAACCTAGCTAAGTAATTATTGCTTACGCTGCGCTATTTATAGCGAGTTATCTATTGAAAGCTCATGCCTCGGCGTGAGCTTTTTTGTATCTGTCGTGTTCCACAAAATCTAAACATTTCGTAATAAACCCGCCAATAGCGCTTACTTCTCGAACTATTGATAGCCTTCTTCCCAACCCTACATAAATTCTCTATTTGCCTGTAATTAAACACTAAAGTTTGCCGACTCCATGCCGTTAAAGGTGTATCCAATGAGAGGCGACATGCAAATACATACTTTAGACAAAGCAGGAATCATCAACGAACTGAAGTTCGGCATCGGGATCAGCCAAGCGGTTGAGCAAGGTCGCCGTGCAGATTTCGCGTTGCTGTTATCTATGTTTTCTAATGATGTCCGTGATTGCACGCCAATTGACACCATTGAAATCACAGAGACAAATGAAGATCGCCTGCGCAAACAATTTGGCGTAGCAGAACCTCAACAACTGCGTTCAAACCAGTCTTCATATGAGATTTCAGCTCAGCAATCTAATCATTTTCATCAAGCTAGCCTTGCCAGCGCCAAACTCAGCCATTACTTGAAACCTGAAGCGCTTGCCTTCATGCCTGAAGATACAGCCGACTTACCCGAAGAGGTTTACCAAAACCTTTCTGGTCATGACCGACGCAAACTCGCAAACAAGCATTTACCTGATTTGCCACATGCCACGCTCTACAATGAGCTAACCACCGCGCAACGTCAGTATCAAATTCAAGCTCAAGTATAGCGGTCGCCTACCTTTCCCTTTTTCGCTGTCTATCCATAGCTCTTCTTCGACTAACTCGCACACTTCAAAGTATTCACACGAATGATATGAACCATTAGCCTTAGGCAACCTAAAAACACCTGATGTCGGTTACCGCTTGAAGTTACTACAAAATGTGACGTGCTACTAAGTTCATAAAAACTTATTAATTGGCACACCTTAGTTTGAACCAATTCACACCCGTTGTATAAATTTTAACCCATCCTTATCCGACATGGACGATTTGTTTAGGTACTGGGATGGAAATAAAAAGCTCAATCATATTGGTGACATCTGCCGGCTCGCGACTGGGGGGGGCGATTGCGAACCACTTTGTTAACCTTGGAGCCACCGTCATCCTTTGTGATAAAGACACGGAAGCACTTAAAGCGACGTATCTACAGTGTGCCCGGTTTTCTGACTCTGTTTACCACTACACGCTCAAAGGCAATGACAGCCAAGCGATTCTCAGCGTATATGATTTTATTCAAACCACCTTCAACACGACACCCGATGTGCTGGTCAATAACTGGATAAGCTCCCCAATGCCTAGCCTAATTGGCGATCAGCCTGTGAGCAGCTTTATTAATGATCTCTCATCGATGGCATCGACCCTGTTCGCATTTGGGCAAATCAGTGCTGAGAGATTGCGAGAGGAAGATAAGGAAGGCGTGATTGTGAATGTGATATCTCATGATGACTTTCACGATGTGTCTGGCTTAGAGAGCGCAAACTCAATGATCACTGGCTTTACCCATAGTTGGGCGAAAGAGCTGACTCCCTTTGGCATTCGAGTCGGTGGCGTTGTTCCCGCCGTTCATAACTCCGATGGCAAGCTCAACCGATGTCACTGGGCGCAGCTGCAAGACGAGCTGACCAGAACAACCGAATACATTGTCTCGAATGACTACTTCAGTGGGCGAGTTGTCGCGGCAGAGGTTTAACTCCCTATTCCAATTGAACATGACTGGCTCAGCTCATATTAAATAGCAGAGCTATTGCCTCTCAATCCATTTTACAAACGAACCAAACATAAAAAAAGCCCCAGTCTCTCGACTGGGGCTTTCATCTTTTCCCGATAGATAAGTATCGTGCTAGCGAAAACTTATCTCAAAACTAATGCTTACTTATTATGCGTTAGCTTTTTCTTTTTTAGCTTTTGGCGCTTTCGCTTCAGCTGGCTTTTGGTCTGCTTTCTTAAGGATAACTGTAGTACCTTCGAAAGTTTCGCCTTCAACGTATGGTTGGCCGAAGTAAGAAGTTGTTAGAACTTCTTTTAGCTCAGTGATTAGAGGGTAACGTGGGTTAGCACCTGTACACTGGTCATCGAACGCTTCAACAGCTAGCTCGTCTAGTTTAGCGATGAAGTCAGACTCGTTAACACCCGCAGCTTGGATAGATAGTGGGATATCTAGGTCAACTTTAAGCTCTTCTAACCAAGTCAGTAGACGTTCAATCTTCTGAGCTGTACGGTCACCAGCTTGGCTTAGGCCTAGGTGGTCAGCAACTTCAGCGTAACGACGACGTGCTTGTGGACGGTCGTACTGAGAGAATGCAGTCTGCTTAGTTGGGTTATCGTTCGCGTTGTAACGTACAACGTTTGAGATAAGTAGTGCGTTAGCAAGACCGTGTGGTAGGTGGAACTCAGCACCAATTTTGTGAGCCATTGAGTGACACACACCTAGGAATGCGTTCGCAAATGCTACACCAGCGATAGTTGCTGCGTTGTGTACTTTCTCACGAGCTATTGGGTCAGCCGCACCATTTTTGTAGCTTGATGGTAGGTATTCTTTAAGCATCTTAAGAGCTTGAAGAGCTTGACCGTCTGAGTACTCGTTCGCTAGAACAGATACGTAAGCTTCAAGAGCGTGAGTTACTGCATCGTAACCACCGAACGCTGTTAGAGACTTAGGCATGTTCATTACTAGGTTCGCATCAACGATAGCCATGTTTGGCGTGATTTCGTAATCAGCTAGTGGGTATTTAGCACCAGTCTTGTCGTCAGTAACAACAGCGAATGGAGTAACCTCTGAACCTGTACCTGAAGTTGTAGTGATACATACAAGCTCAGCTTTTTGACCCATTTTAGGGAACTTGTAGATACGTTTACGGATGTCCATAAAGCGCATTGCTAGTTCTTCGAAGTGAGTTTCTGGGTGCTCGTACATAACCCACATGATCTTAGCAGCATCCATTGGAGAACCGCCACCTAGAGCAAGGATTACGTCAGGTTGGAAGCTCTTCATTGCTTCAGCGCCTTTCTCAACAACAGATAGCGTTGGATCCGCTTCTACGTCGAAGAAAGTTTGAACTTCGATGCCTTGTGCTTTAAGCAAGCTAACTACGTCATCTGCGTAACCGTTGTTGAATAGGAAACGGTCAGTTACTAGGAATGCGCGTTTCTTACCTTCTAGGTCGCTCATTGCGATTGGAAGGCTACCACGACGGAAGTAGATAGACTTAGGTAGTTTGTGCCACAACATGTTTTCAGCTCGCTTCGCTACAGTTTTCTTGTTGATAAGGTGCTTAGGACCTACGTTCTCAGAGATAGAGTTACCACCCCATGAACCACAACCTAGAGTTAGAGAAGGTGCAACGTTGAAGTTGTACAGGTCACCGATACCACCGTGAGTAGTCGGGATGTTGATTAGGATACGAGCAGTCTTCATCTTGTCACCGAAGTAACGGATGCGGTCTGCGTTAGTATCTTGGTTAGTGTAAAGACCAGATGTGTGACCGATACCACCGATTTCAACCATAGTTACCGCTTGAGCAACTGCGTCTTCGAAGTCATCTGCGCGGAATAGACCTAGAGTTGGAGATAGTTTCTCGTGAGCGAATTCGTCATCGTAAGAAACTTTACCAAGACCTTCACCTACAAGTACTTTTGTATCAGCAGGAACTTTAACACCAGCCATTTCAGCGATTGCTGGAGCAGGTTGACCTACGATTTTAGCGTTTAGGTTGCCGTCGATAAGCAGAACTTTACGTACTTTATCAGCGTCAGCTTTAGATAGAACGTGAGCTTTGTGAGAAGCGAAACGCTCTTTAACTTCGTCATATACTTCGCTAACTACGATTGCAGCTTGCTCAGAAGCACATACTACGCCGTTATCGAAAGTCTTAGACATAAGGATAGATGCTACAGCACGTTTGATGTCAGCTGTTTCATCGATAACGACAGGAACGTTACCAGCACCAACACCGATAGCAGGCTTACCTGAAGAGTATGCTGCTTTAACCATGCCTGGACCACCAGTAGCAAGGATAAGTGCGATACCGTCGTGCTTCATAAGCGCGTTAGAAAGCTCTACAGATGGTTGGTCGATCCAACCGATGATGTCTCTTGGAGCACCAGCTGCAACAGCTGCGTCTAGAACTAGTTTCGCTGCGTCGTTAGTTGAGTTCTTTGCACGTGGGTGTGGCGAGAAGATGATGCCGTTACGTGTCTTAAGAGAAATTAGAGATTTGAAGATTGCTGTAGAAGTTGGGTTCGTTGTTGGAACGATACCACAGATGATACCTACAGGCTCAGCGATAGTCATTGTGCCTAGGTTGTCATCTTCTTCTAAGATGCCACATGTTTTTTCGTCTTTGTATTTGTTGTAGATAAATTCAGATGCAAAGTGGTTTTTGATAACCTTATCTTCAACAATACCCATTCCAGATTCAGCAACTGCTTGTTGAGCAAGTGGAATACGAGCGTGGTTAGCAGCAAGAGAAGCTGCGCGGAAGATTGCGTCTACTTTCTCTTGAGAGAATGTTGCAAACTCTTCTTGTGCTGCTTTAACGCGAGCTACTAGAGCATCAAGTTCCGCTAAGTTAGTTACAGGCATGGTGGATCTCCTAAAATAATAAATATTAAAAACTTTTTATTAAACTCGCTGCTTGCCGTTAACCTTAAACACCAACGTTCTTAGTAAATTGCTTTCAGGGCTGAGTATATTATTTCACTGTGTGAAAAAAATTGACCCAGATCAGTTACCCAAAAAGAATTAACCAGAAAGTAGTAAGGCAATCGCAAAAATGAACTTAAGAGCATGATTTATATAGATTAAACTCACACTTTTCGTTCGCGAAAAAAACAAGCAAACAGACAACTTTTTTCTACATAGCGTAATAAACTGTAAAAAAGTTTCATTTTTAGTCCGTTAAATTACATGTATACAGCTATATTCGTGCTACTGAGAGTATATCCATACCGTTGTACGGGCTAGATTCTGACATAATTTTTATTAATTTCGTGCGTCGGTTAACAGTTACTCAATAATAAATTACAAAATTAAACACTACCAACTAGCTTGCAACAGGCTTAAAACAAAAGTGAGATTCAATTAGTTTTTCTAAAAAGAATCACCCATTTCAAGTTAGTTTTTTTCATTCGCGTAAATCGAGTTTGTCCCTTACATTACGCGCCTAAACTATTCACAGATCAACCCTTCAACCTTAAGTACGCTAACTGGAGATCGCTCTCATGCAAGGCTTAGAACTCGCAATTTTTATGCAATTCTTCCTTGGGCTTGTTGCTGCCGTAAACCCAATCGGCATCATGCCTGTTTTTGTTTCTCTTACTGCTCATATGCCGCCAGAAGAGAGGAACAGGACAGCCTTACAAGCAAACATTGCTGTTGCCGTGATCCTCATTGTCTCTCTTGTTGCAGGGCAAATGCTGCTTGATATGTTTAGTATCTCGCTGGACTCATTCCGTGTTGCAGGTGGTTTACTATTACTGAGCATCGCATTTTCGATGATGAGCGGTAAGCTCGGTGAAGATAAGCAGAACAAACAAGAGAAGTCTGAATACATCAGCAAAGAGCAGATCGGCGTTGTTCCACTTGCTATGCCGCTAATGGCAGGCCCAGGTGCAATCAGCTCGACCATTGTTTATGGTTCTCGCTACCCTGCTGCTATTGATACGGTCGGCATCGGCATTAGCATCATCGCATTCGCAACGTGCTCTTGGCTTTTGTTCCGTTCAGCGCCGGTTATCGTTCGCTTTTTAGGTCAAACGGGTATCAACGTGATCACTCGTATCATGGGTCTGATTCTTGGCGCATTGGGCATCGAGTTCATCGCCAATGGCCTACGTAATCTGTTCCCAGGCTTGGCATAACGTTTAACAACATTTCGGTTGCTCTATAAAGGGCAACAATATTGAAATATAGATGAGGCGAGTAAAGCAATTGGGCTTTCACTCGCCTCGTTATTATGAAGCTTGTATAATGACTGTTAATGCATTTAACAGAAGACGAACCTCTCCTTATGTCACGCAAGCCACTCAAGCATCATTTGTACGTCATTATCTTTGGTACTCACACGCCAGCCGGACGTGCATTTGATATAACTCTGATCGTTGCAATCTTGGCTTCGCTGTTGGTTCTGATCTTAGAATCCATCCCTAATGTGATGACCGAATGGTCACAACAGCTGCGTTATATCGAATACACCTTCACTGCACTCTTCACTCTTGAGTATTTGTTAAGGCTCTATTGCTCCCCAAAGCCAAAATCTTACGCCACCAGTTTTTATGGTGTCGTTGACCTATTGGCGATTCTTCCGACCTACCTAGCAATCATCTTCCCAGGCGCTTCATTTATGGGTGTGGTGAGACTGCTGCGTGTGATGCGTATCTTCCGAATTCTAAAGCTAGTTCGCTACCTGCAAGATTCCAATATTCTGTTGCGCTCACTATTAATGGCACGACGAAAGATACTGATCTTCTTTAGCACCGTCGGCATCTTGGTGGTTATCTTTGGCGCCTTGATCTTTGTTATTGAAGGTCCTGACAATGGCTTCACCAGTATTCCTCACAGTATCTATTGGGCCATCGTGACTATCACTACGGTAGGTTATGGTGACATGGTGCCGCAGACCGCGCTTGGTAAAGCCATAGCATCACTGACCATGCTATTGGGTTACTCTATCTTAGCAGTGCCAACCGGGATCATTACTGCAGAACTCAGTAATGAGATGAACTCGCACAAAGAGTTGGTTAAGTGCCCGAATTGTAACCGAGCGGGTCATGATTCAGACGCCATGTATTGCAAGCACTGTGCTAGCGAATTAGCGGATCCAGACAAGCGTGTCGTCACCGACGAGAAATAAAAGCAGACACGAGATTCGAGTAGCGAGATGCGAAGAGATTTAAGGGCAGTTTCGAGGGCCGAATAACGAGGTAGCAATAAACTAAAAAGGGTTGACGTTTGTCGTCAACCCTTTCGGTTTATCAGCTAATAGAATTTAAGCAATCTTGCCTATTACGATTTCTCAGCAAGGATAATGCGTAGAGTACGACGTAGTGGTTCTGCAGCACCCCAAAGTAGTTGGTCACCAACCGTGAAGGCGTTTAGGAAGTCGTTACCCATCGACATCTTACGCAGACGACCGACAGGTACAGACATTGTGCCTGTTACTTTCGCTGGTGTTAGCTCCTGTGCCGTGATGTCGCGGTCATTAGGAATCACTTTAACCCAATCATTGTGCGTTGCGATGATCTCTTCGATCTCGTCCATTGGCACGTCTTGCTTAAGCTTGATCGTTAGTGCTTGAGCGTGACAACGCATTGCACCGATTCGTACACAAGTACCATCAATTGGGATTGGCTGACCATCTAGACCAAGAATCTTGTTCGCTTCAACACCGGCTTTCCACTCTTCTTTACTCTGACCGTTTTCACGCTTCACATCGATCCAAGGAATCAGTGAGCCTGCAAGCGGAGCACCAAATTGGTCTGTTGGGAATGAAGATGAACGAATCGTATCAGCCACTTTCTTATCGATATCAAGAATTGAGCTTGAAGGGTTTGCTAACTCAGAACTTACGCTGTCGTTGATCACACCCATTTGTGAGATCAGCTCACGCATGTTCTTAGCACCCGCACCAGAAGCTGCTTGGTAAGTCATGGCACTCATCCACTCAACCATGCCTTTCTCGTACAGACCACCTAGAGCCATAAGCATTAAGCTCACAGTACAGTTACCGCCAACGAACGTGTTGGTGCCGCTGTGAATGCCTTGCTGGATTTGAGCCAAGTTAACAGGATCAAGAGTGATGATTGAATCAGCATCCATACGCAGAGTAGATGCTGCATCAATCCAGTAACCTTTCCAACCTGCTTGACGCAGTGCTGGGTATACTTTTGATGTGTAATCGCCGCCTTGACAGGTAATCACAGCATCAAGCTGTTTTAGGCTATCAATATCAAAAGCGTCTTGAAGTAGACCCGCATCTTTACCACCTAAAACAGGGGCAGGAATACCAATCTGAGATGTGCTGTAATAAACAGGCTCAATCAAGTCGAAGTCTTTCTCTTCAACCATACGTTGCATCAGTACAGAACCAACCATACCGCGCCAACCAACTAGACCTACTCTCATCGCTCACTCTCCATGTATAAATTAAAAATTGCTCTCCCCCATCTATAAGTTTTTCAGAAACAGAACTCAAGTGCTTTTTGTCAAAAAGTGTAACTTTTTCGTTTCTTTTAAGTGAACGTAATGAATCGTGCAGTTATCTCTGTATCGACATTCCATCTCCACCTCATTGATTAAGCGTCCATTATCGTCAAATTCAAACATTTACATCGCCAAAGTCGATTCAATCGACGCTCATCACAAACAGTAAATCCCTCTTTTAAACCAAGGTTAATCAGAGTTTTATTTTACAAAACGAAAACAACGTGCGACAGATTTCAACATGTAACAATCATGAATGTAACAAAAATTTAGATTATGAAACCACAATTGATTGAGTTAACAGTCAAATATCACAACTTGGGCGTATTTTTTCGATATAATAAACTAATTACTGTAG
>NZ_JBFRTR010000108.1:0-49680 GCF_041474215.1 Vibrio sp. 10N.222.52.C12 | reverse complement strand
ATCTTATTGGTATCTAGCGGTTTTTTAACGCTATTTTTACGGCTCGCTCTAAACTAGGGATAGTTGTAAGTTCAGGTACTCTTTGGGTATAAATAATTTGGTTATTTATACCCACTACAATGATACTTCGACTAAGCAAACCTAACTGCTTAATTTGAGTCCCTGTATTTAGGCCAAACTTATGTTCTGAAGAGTCAGAAAGATATGTCGCCCCGTCAAGAGAGTACTCTTTAATGAACCGTTGTTGAGCGAAAGGAGTATCGGCACTCACTGCATAAAATTCAATACCTTGAAGTTTGTGACTGTTGTTTTCTATGTATTGAGAAAGTTCTATAGCTTGTTGAACACAAACCGGCGTGTCAACAGATGTTAATATGCTATAGACTTTGATCGATTTACTTTTCGCACTGGTATCATAGCTTCCTAAATCTGAAGTCAGCATCTTAGCCGAAGGCATTAAATCACCTACTTCTAATGGTGTACCAATCAGGTCAAACTTTGTGGTTTTATCAAGTGTGACGACTTGAGCCGCTCCAAACTCAGCATCGTCTTCAGTAGTTTCAAACTTTGCGAAGGCGTTTATTGAATATAGGGTAGCAGCAACAATAAGTAGTTTACGCATGATTATGATAAAGCCGCTAGTGCTGATTCATAGTTTGGTTCAGTAGTAATTTCAGAAACCAATTCACTATGTGTGACCATACCATCCTGACCAATAACGATAATAGCTCTAGCAGCTAACCCTTCAAGCGCACCTTCATTTAAGTTTACACCGTAGTTTTCAGTGAATGATGACTCTCTGAAGAAAGAAGCGGTTGTTACATTATCAATGCCTTCAGCACCGCAAAAACGGTTCATAGCAAATGGTAAGTCGGCAGAAACACATAATACGATTGTATTGTTTAAATTAGCGGCTTTCTCGTTAAATGTACGAACGCTTGCAGCACAAACTGGGGTGTCAATGCTAGGGAAAATATTTAATAAGACATTTTTCCCTTTTAGGCTTTCTAAGGTTAGGCTATTTAATTCTTTGTCGCAGAGAGTAAAACTTGGTGCTACTTGATTAGGTTTAGGAAATAGACCTGAGATTGAAACGGGGTTACCTTGAAAAGTTATAGACATGTTAATACCTTTTTATTGTTTATTTTTTGGTTAGAAATTATTGAGCGGCGAGATAGTAATTTGATATTTATAAATAACAAATCCGATGTGTTTTATTCTATTTGTTATTATTTAAGATTCTAATAAATAAGATGTTAAGTCCTAAATGCCCATTGTTTTAGTCCGATTTGAATGGTTTGGTTGGTGTATGATTTAATTTTTTCTGTGGAGTTTCTGAAGAGTGTTCGTATTTAGGTGTGTTTTCGAAAATTAAATATTATTCATAGGGAAAGAACGTGGTTTTTTACGTTGTTTTTTGATTCTTTAACGATGAGCGAGCTGTATTCAGGAATTAGTATTCATTCCTAAACAAAGAACCCCCAGTCATGCTGTTTTAGTTGGTCAACTTTCAAAGACAGCGTGACTTCTTACATTTACAATGAAATTAGACCATAGATTAAATTCATTGTTATATTTTGATAGTTTCTAACTATCCTATACCACGATTTTGCAGTCACGCTCGCTAGTCCTGTTGTATATAATCTTGAAAATAAAGACAAAACTGACAATCGAAACACAGGGAAATGAAAAAAACATTTGCACTTGCACTCGTTATTTCGACTCAGATCTTAGCGAATGGCTTTCCAGCCAATGATTATGAATGGAAGTTAAATGTTACTGAAGACTGGGCATACATTAAAGCAGACAATGGATTAACTATGGTTGAAGATTTTGAACAAAAAGCCAACGCTGAATTAGATGAATTAGATGAATTAGATTAATTAGATTAATTAGATTATTCATTCATGTTAGTTACCCATATAGAAGAAAATGGATAAATTCATATTGCGCAACTATTAACACCAGCAGTTGACTGTCGAGACAAAGCGGGTAAGAAGGAAAATATGAAACCATTTGATATAAATGGAAAGGTAGTGAAAATGGAAAGTTTTTGTGCGAATTAATATACGTCATTGACATATCCATTAACAAATTTAGGAAGAAAATATCTAATAAATGAATTGAAGAGAAAGAATTTTATCACCTTCAACTCATGGAAATATTCAGCGAGAGGGTTCACAAAAATTTTCAACACTATGAAAAAAAACAACAATGCCATTTGAAAACAAATATGCTTACTTCTTATATACTCCTTTGCTGTTCTGGAGTATAAATGCGTTTTCCGTTCAACTTACATATGCAGACGAAGTTTCTGCGTTTAAAGCCGCAGGCTATAGCTTCGATGGCAAATCTTGGCGTAGTAATTGTCAGGAATTTCGCTTCACCTCATTGGGTGAAATAACTGTTGTACGAGATTTGAATGGTGATGATCAGCCTGAGGTGATTATCACAGAAAGTAATACATATTGTTATGGAAATACTGGCTATCACTATACTCTCGTCAGTAAATGGAACAATAGTAGTTGGAAGCTAATCACCAGTGGAGTTGGAATACCGAATTTTATAATTACTCAGGAACCTCACGGTTGGCCGGATATTGAGATAGGCGGCCCGGGTTTTTGTTTTCCTGTCATGCGTTGGAATGGCCGTAATTATGTATTTAGTCGGTATCAATATAACGAGGCTCCTTGTTCTCTACAATAATTCACGATGCTACATTAACAAAGCCCCAATAATGTGCACCGCAACACGCTTCACCGCCTGTACGCATGAGTGGCATATTTGTTATTGTAGTCAGTAGTTTAGAGCGGGTTACTACTTATGAAGTATGACCTTACCATTTTTGTCTACGGCATGGTGGCTAAAGTGGTTTTTGGCTATGTCGATATCGAAGAAATAAGAATAATCAGACATGGTGCCTCGATGCAATTAGTTACCACATAATTATGGCAGAGCCTCGGAAGTGGGAAGCCATGTCATTCTTTATAAGTATTAAGGGTAAATAAGTGAAAAAAGTTCTATTTCTTTTGCCATTGGCATTTAGTTTAAATGCAGCGGATAGCGCGAATTACGATGAGAAACGACGCTTGTTCTGCGAGTTGACGTCAATTAACCCATTGCTAAGTGATTTGGGAAAAGGGGATGTGAGAGATGGTTGGCTTCGAATCCAAGATGATATGTATTATTCCATAGAAATTGGTGGCTGGGTTATGTTGCGTTATGGTTCAAATGACGGCGTAAATATATCAAATACAAAAAATAGTCTTTATATTAAGGATTATGTCGGACTGACGAAATTTGATAAAAAGACAGGCAAGGTGACAATGAATTATTCTACAAAAGATATGTCACAAAAATTAGTGTGGTCATGTGATGTGGGCTTGAATCAGCCAAATAATAGCGAAATGTAATACTGATAACAAACGTATTAGGCGCTGCCGGATCCCCTAATAACTTCCCCAATCCTGCGTTTGCAATATAAAGCTACTGGTGAGGTGTCTACCTATCTTGGTGATTCTGAAGTTGTAGTGTCAGCGGGTTTGAAGGAAGAACTATCAATTTAGCTAAAAAGGAAGATGAAAAAGCAATTGAGGATCGTGAATAAGAACAATCAGATGTGGACTCTGACGATGAGTCAAACAATGCTGAGATCCAGCGCTCGGTGTTGACGAAGCAACTGAGATGGTAGCCGAGAATGAAAAGGAAAAAGGAGGATGTGGATAATCCATATATGGACTCTTATCCACATCCTCCAGACATTCCACAAGAAGTTACACCGCTGGGTGTTGTGGAGGGTATGTATAACTTTGATGATGCAAGCGGCTTTGTTGCGTAATTCGAGGGAACTAAATCTACAACCTACACTCTGTTCAGCAACACTCACTTTTCCTCGTAGCCTCATATCTAAGCCTCGTTACAAAACAACCAAATGGAAGCAATACAACCCGAGCACTCATTAAACGTGGTTCTCTGACTCTTTGGATTGATGAGGAATCCATAAGCGGGTGGTCCAAAGCATGCAAAACCGGCGTGGTAGACCACGTCGGTTTAGTTATTTAGCGTTTAACACTGCCGCTCATGGTGAAGCGAGTCTTCTCTATGCCACTGGGGGCTTTACAATGATTTATCTATTCAATATTTAGGCTAGCCAACTTTCCGTTAAGTTGTCCGCATTAGACCTGCCTCAGTCGTGGAGCAAAGTAAGTTGAGGTCTCATTTAGTACTAAAACGAGAGGAGCAAGTCAGGACCAAGCCATTGATGCTACTGGCCTTAAGGTTTACTACGAAGGTGAGTGGAAAGTCAAAAAAACACGGGACGGAGGGCAGCGTAAAGTTATTTTAATTATATATTTCTTTTGCTTGGTCAAAGAAGCTGGATTGGAAGTAAGACGAGAAATAGGCTTATTGTTGACCTTATTTTTATCTTGGAGAGAAAAATTTGTCGCCAGTTTGTCGCCATTAGTAATTTTATTTTGTGGTAAGTGTCTGTTTTAAATTAACTTTTCTTATCGTTGTATACAATGGCTTCACTAATCCAATCAGGCCTAGATCTAACACCAATCATTACTCACCACTACAAAGTGGACGACTTCCAGAAAGGCTTCGACATGATGCGCTCTGGTATGTCAGGTAAAGTAATTCTTGATTGGGAATAAGCTTTAGCTGAGTAACAAGATATTAGAAAGGCGACAGTTTTTACTGTCGCCTTTTTTACATCTCGGAACTCAAGAAAATGGGCGATATGATCAAGGTTCAGTTGCCCATTTTTTACAGCAATGAGTTGTTAACCCAATGCAGCAGCCTGCATGATTAGGCCACAGATGTAAGCGCCGTATGTACCGAGTGCGTAACCAAGTACAGCCATTAGAATACCTACTGGAGCTAATGCTGGGTGGAACGCTGCCGCTACGATAGGAGCCGATGCAGCACCGCCGACGTTAGCTTGGCTACCTACTGCCATGAAGAACAGTGGTGCACGGATTAGCTTTGCCATCACAATCATGATAATCGCGTGGATGGTTAACCAAGTGATACCGATGAAGAAGTAGCCTGGGTTATCCAAGATAGCTGTGATATCCATCTGCATACCAATAGTGGCAACTAGGATGTAGATGAATGCAGAGCCCACTTTAGATGCGCCACTGTGCTCAAGGCTGCGTGTTGATTTGAAGCATGAAGCAATGAGTGCAAACGTAGTCACCATTACGATTAACCAGAAGAATCCAGAAGTCAGGCTGTATTGCGCCAGTTCAGGAGCATTAGTTGAGATCCATGGTGCGATAATGTCGCTAAAGAAGTGTGCTAAGCCCGTAAGGCCAAACGCAATCGCAGTGATCTTCATTAGATCCGTTGTCGTCGTCGGACGCGCGTTTTCTTCTTGGTACTTAGATACGGTTTCTTTTAGGTCTTCGATAGATGAAGTATCGGCTTTTAACCATGCATCAATCTTCTTCTGACGACCTGCCATGATAAGCAATATTGCCATCCAAATATTGGCACAGATTACGTCCACAGTAATCATCGCAGAGAACAACTGATCGTCAACTTCAAATACTTCTTTCATTGCAGCTTGGTTTGCACCACCGCCAATCCAAGAACCTGCCACCGTTGTTAGACCACGCCATACATCACCCGATACAAGGCCAGGATTTATTTGGTCGATGATCAAGATAGCCAATGGGCCGCCAATGATAATACCGACAGTACCGGTTAGGAACATGATGACGGCTTTTGAACCTAGTCCAAAGATCTTGCGCAGATCTGCAGAGATGATCAGTAGAACGAGTGCACTCGGAAGTAAGTAACGGCTTGCAACAAAGTACAGTTTAGAATTCGAAGCATCGATTATGCCGAAGCTGTTTAATAAAGAGGGAACAAAGTAACAAAGCAATAGACCCGGAACGAACGAGTAGAATTTTTTCAGTGCGCTATTTTGGCTACTTTCCGTGATAAAAACACCGCCAAGAATAACAGCTAACATGCCCATTATTACAGCATCATTAGTAATCATTATTATATCTCCTTTAAGGTGAGCGCAAAGGTCTCACTTTTTTGAATTGCAGGACTATACCGACAACCGCCATTCGTTACAAATTGTAACGATAGACATATTTTGAAATGTTTATGTTAATTTTGATGGTTTGAATTTGTGAATGTCGTGCGTTATTTATTTGATTGATGAATGAATCTGTTAGGGGTTTTGCGGCGTATTTCGATATATGCAATGTAATTCAAGCCTTAGAGAGTGGTCGCTAAGAATTGGGTGGGTGCTTGAATGGTAGGAATGAGTGCATATATAGCCATGTTTTTGGTGTGGTTTATGCGGGGTGGGAATGTTTCAATAATGTAAAAATCGAATCCACTTTTGCCATGTGGTCAGAAATTAAAAATTTTAGCTAGATCACACAAATCTTTCGGATTAAGAGTTTCAGCACCTGATACTTGTGCTCATTTGAGGTTTTGTCGGGGTTAAATGAAAGAAAAAGCGGCTCAAATAGCCGCTTTTGATGGTTGAATAGCATGGTTATCTAGAGCTGTAGTCTAGATTCTGCTTAAGACTCTTCTTCCTCAAAGCCATCTGCATAGCCTTTCGGTGGAGGTGTCCAACCACGTTCAGAACGAGAGTGTTTGTCTGAACGGTCTTTTTTCATATCTTCTTTCATTGCTTCTTCAAGGTGAATGAAGATTTGTCGGTAGTTGTTGTCGTAGCGTGGGTTCTCTTCCGCTTCAGACCAAGCTTGGTAAAGCTTTTCAGACTTACGGCTCTCAACGCGTTGATAAGTCGATTTTTGCTGCTCGACGAAGAATGGGTGATGACCCAAAGAACGCAAGGCTTCAGCGCCCATTTCAAGAGCAGAATGGTAGGTCTCTGATTCAACAAAGTCTGCCCCCGCTTCTCTTAGGCGATAACTATGACCTCGGTCGAATGCACGCGCTAAGACTTTCACTTTAGGGTAGGTGTGTTTAACGTATTTCACTAATTCAACGCTTGAGTCTTGGTTGTCGATTGCCACTACTAGCATCGCGGCTTCTTCGATACCCGCGGTATGCAACAAGTCGTGACGAGTAGCATCACCAAAGTAAGATTTAATATTGATGGAGCGTAATAAGTCCACTTGGTTTGCTTGATGATCCAATACTACGGTATTGACGTCATTTGATACCAACAAGCGGTTTACGATCTGACCAAATCGGCCGATGCCTGCAATGATAACGGTACCTTTCTCTTCTATTTTGTCTTCTTCTCGATCGTTCGATTTTTGCTCGTAACGGGGCAGAATGACTTTATCAAACAGAATGAACAGACCAGGAGTTAAGAACATAGAGAGGGCAACAACCAGTGATAGTGTTTGAACAATATCCGCAGGTAATACATGGTTCTGTGCTGAGAAGCTGAGTAGTACAAAACCAAATTCCCCCGCTTGAGCCAAGCTCAATGTAAATAGCCAGCGGTCGCTGTTTTTGATTCTGAAGATTAAAGCCAGTGTAAACAACACCAAGGCTTTCAGCGCCATCACGCCAAGAGTTAAGCCAATGATGAGTGCGAAATCGTTAAATAGAACGCCAAAGTTGATACCTGCGCCTACCGTGATAAAGAACAATCCAAGCAATAACCCTTTAAACGGGTCGATGTTAGATTCCAGTTCGTGCCTGAACTCACTGTTGGCAAGTACCACACCTGCTAAGAAAGTACCTAGGGCAGGCGACAAACCAACAAGGCTCATTAGCGCGGCAATACCAATCACCAACATCAGTGCAGTTGCAGTGAAGATCTCGCGTAAGCCAGAGCTCGCAACAAAACGAAACAGTGGCCGACTTAGATAATGTCCACCGACGACCACAATCGCAATTGAAGCCGTAATAACAAGTCCGTATGCCCAACTTGGCAAACCTGCAACTAAACTGAGTTCATCATGGTGTGCAGCGGTTTGGGCGGCACTTTCTGCCAAAGCAACCAATTCAGGAAGAGCCAACAAAGGGATGAACGCCAGCATTGGGATAACGGCAATATCTTGGAACAAAAGTACCGAGAAAGCGTTTTTACCGCCTTCCGTTTTAGACAGGCCTTTCTCATTGAACGTTTGTAGAACAATGGCTGTCGATGAAAGCGCAAAGATCAAACCGATAGTTAAAGCAATCGTCCAAGGTTGACCAAAGAACTGTGCAATTCCCATCACGATAGCGGTCGTACCACCAACTTGAAGGCCACCAAGCCCCATCAATCGGTTTCTCATCGCCCATAGCATCTTAGGTTCAAGTTCAAGCCCGACTAAGAACAGCATCATCACTACACCGAACTCGGCAAAGTGCTGGATGGTTGTTGTCTCTTCGCCAACCAATCCAATGATGGGACCAATCACAACGCCAGCGATTAAGTAGCCGAGAACTGATCCAAGTCCAAGTCTTTTGGCAATAGGGACCGCAATCACGGCTGCAATTAAATAGATAAATGCTTGTAGAAAGTATCCCGTCATTATTTAACCTCTGCCATCAATTCTTCCACAATATGGTTCAACTTTTCTGCCTTGTTGGCTCTTTTGATGTTGATATCACCTGCAACCAAGGCCTGTAAAAGCGTTCTGTAGCTATCGACATGTTGTTGAATACGGTTTTCTTCCAAAGCGGTACGCGAGCCAAATAACGCAAAGGGCGCGAGATAGTTCATCCCGCACAGAGAAGCGGTTTGTTCGATTGGGTGAAGCAGTTCTCGAATCGTGAAATGGTTGTAACCATCACTTTGGTAGGCATCTTTTTTACCTCCTGCAGTAATGCTACATAACAATTTCTTACCCTGTAGTTCATTGCCTTCGGCGCCGTAGGCAAAGCCGTATTCAAGAACAAGGTCTTGCCACTCTTTAAGAATTGCCGGTGTTGAGTACCAATACAAAGGGAACTGAAAAATGATGATGTCATGGTCTAACAGGCGTTTCTGTTCACGGTCGATGTTGATTTTAAATGTCGGATACTCGGCATAGAGATCGACACAGGTAACACCGTCAACGCGTTTGGCTTGTTCAAATAAGGGTTTGTTTGCTTCAGAACGATGTTGAGAAGGGTGAGCGAATAGCAGCAAGACTCGATTTTTCGACATATAGCCCTCTTTGTATATAAACGAATAATACCTATTGGGATTATAGATATACAATAATAGAAGAATGCTTGAAGAACAACGAATTAGCTAATAGTGATTGTTTTTTCATTATCTCATTTCGTATAGTTTACCTTGTTTTAAGGCACTGTATTGTTTATACAATTCAATACTTCGAAAGGATATGAGCTTGTAAAACTAAATATTCGTTAATAATAAAAGCTAACATTTTTACTTTATGTCACCTTAACGTTAGAACGAAACCATTCGACAACTTTTCATACAATGATAACGAATAAAGGAAAGAGTATGAGTACAGATCTGCGTCAACAATGTGATTTTTTGCTTTCTGGTCACTTAGAACCAACTCCGGCACAAACATTCGCTCAGATGGCTCACTGGTGTGAAACAAATAATGTTACTCACGATAGCTACGGTGATGGCGAGTTTATTGAGAGTTTTGAAAAGAAAGTGGCAGATCTGCTCGGTTATGAAGCGGCTGTGTTTGTTATTACGGGCACCATGAATCAACCGACTGCACTAGAAATTGCGTGCCAAGAGAGAAGAAACCCAGTAGTGGCGATGCATGAATCGAGTCATATTATGCGCCATGAACGCCAAGGGTATCAGCTTCAAAATCGTTTTAGTGTTCTTCCTGTCGGTAACGTATTCCGCACTTGGAATGTCGATGACTTAAAGGCATGGCCTGATGAAATCGCAGCCGCATTATATGAACTGCCGATGCGAGAAATTGGTGGGCAGTTACCCGAATGGGAAGAGCTTGAGGCGATTAAACAGTACTGCAAAGAACAATCAATTCACCTTCATATGGATGGTGCGCGTTTGTGGGAATGCGGCGCCTATTACCAAAAGTCATACAGCGAGATTGCTCAGGGCTTCGATAGTGCTTATGTTTCGCTGTACAAAGGTCTCAATGGCCTTGGTGGTTCGTTATTGTTGGGCGATAAAGCCTTTGTAGCGAAAGCATCTGCGTGGATGAAGCGCCAAGGTGGCAATGTTTATCACCGAACGCCTTATGTGGTTTCAGCAGCAATGCAGTTTGATGAGCGATTAGAGTTGATGCCATCACTGTTTGAGCGAACAAAACAGATCTACCAAATCTTATTAGACTATCCTCAGTTCACTGTTAATCCGCAGCAACCGCAGGTCAACATGCTTCACCTATATTTACCTGTGAGCTATGAAGACGGCATTATTGTGAGAGATAACATAGCGAAGAAACACAAGATTTGGATAGGAAACCCAGCGATCAGTGAGTTGCCAAACCAATGTAAGATTGAATGGTATGTAGGGGATAACTTACTAAATTTGCCTGATCATGAGCTGATAGACATTCTAGATTTTATTAGCGAAGAGCTGATTTGATTAACGAAGAGCTGAGTTGATTACAGAAGAGCTGACTGAAGAAGAACTGGTCTAATTGGAACTGAAATGGATACAGGAAAGGGTTCTTATATCCATTTATATAGCTAGGATGTCCGGCTCTGTTACATATACTGGTTGATGTACACGTCGACTAAGAACATGAACACTGGGACTGTGCTGAGAAGCCCGAAGAAGACGATTGGCACCCAGTTTTTCATTTTCTTTTTAGGTTGCTCAGTGTTGTTCATAAATTCGGCCTTCAATTAGTTGTTGTAGCTATTGTAGCTGTTTAGCTTTGTGGTACTAAAAATCTAAGAGCATGGTATCAAATAAAATCGATGAGCCCTATGCGGATTTGGCGTTTCGTGGCGTGTATCAATCACATAAAGTGTAAGTGATTCATAAACGGTTCATAAAGGTTCAACAATAATGAACCTATTAGAACAAGTATTGCCATACTCGGCATATGAAATAAACAGTATTACAAGATTTGGAGAATACAGAATGAAAACAATAGGAAACATCATTTGGTTTCTGTTCGGTGGCGTATTTATGGGACTAGCTTGGTGGTTCTTCGGACTGCTCGCATTCCTTACCATCGTTGGTATTCCATGGGGTAGAGCGTGTTTTGTTATGGGTAACTTCTCATTCTTCCCATTTGGTCAGGAAGCGATTTCGCGTGACGAGCTAACCAATGAAATGGACATCGGTACGAGCCCGCTAGGCGTGATTGGTAACGTGATTTGGTTCTTATTTGCGGGTATCTGGCTAGCAATCGGTCACATCATGTCAGCTGTGGCGTGTTTCATTACCATCATCGGTATTCCGTTCGCGATTCAACACCTTAAGCTCGCGGTTATCTCGCTGGCGCCAATCGGTAAGACGGTTGTCGATAAACGTGAAGCAGAAGCGGCGCGAGTAAGAAATTACAAAGGTTAAGATTGCAGTCTACGCCTTGATTGAACTGAAAAAGCACATCGTATGATGTGCTTTTTTATGCCTCTATTCTTATCTCTCGATGCTTATATCTCAAACACTAACTAGGCGTTGTTGAACTAGATACTGTTGAGCTAGATACTGTTGAACTATACGTTGTTGAACTAGACATTATAGAGCTACACATTATTGAACAGGACTTCAAGCCGAAGGGTGATGTTGGCTTCTTCGGTATGTTTCTCATGGGGTTCTCGTTCCCATTGATAACGAGGGATGAGTTCGTAGAACAGCCACTCTTTCCATACGTTTTGTCGGTAGGTAACCGAAACCTGAGCGTATTCGTAATGATTATGAGGCTCATCCGTTGCATTAATTGTAGCGCTATATTGAAGTGCTTGGTCTTGGGCAAGGTAGTGATACAAGGTTAGCCCTGTACCATAGTTCCAACCTTTAAGGTCGTCGTTATATCCTGCAAAGCTTGACCATCGAGCCAAGAAATCATCACTTAAAGAAAGATCAAAGTCGATGTCGGTGATCTCACCAGTCTCTTGTTTTTCTTGATATACACGTTGGGTCAGCCTGAATACTGCATCTGTGGTGAGCGGGTAGGTAAAACGATAGCGAGCCTCTATTCTTGGGCGTAATGTCGCTTTGATATTGAAACTACTGTAACCCTTGGCATAGGCGTCATAACGAAGGCCAAGTGCATTCTCTAACTCTTCAGAATCTTGTGGGAAGAAGTCTAAGAATTCTTCATCGCCAACAGACTCGTAGATTAGCTTAAGCCTTTTGCTGACAAAGGGTAAATGCAGGCGTGCGTTGAGCTTGGTGGAATAATCCACGTCACCGCCCTCAGAATAGATGAAATCATTATACCAACGTACAGAGGTTCCGGCTCTGGCGTCCTCGGTAATACGGTCATCCACAAAGAAGTTATCGAACCATATTGCGGGCTGACAAAACTTGCTGTTTAGGTAGTGGTAAGCTTTTTCGACGCGCGTGTCTTCTAACGGTTGGCTGTGACACTCATCCTGTTCCTCCGCGAAGGCAGAGTGGGAAACGAGCGATGCTAATAATGAGGAGTTAACTATCCAACGACTCAATGGAACCTGTTTGTCATTCTATGTATCAATAGTTTGACTATAACTAAGCAGTTATGACAATGCGACTTTTAAAGAGATTTATCTTAATCAGTGGCTATTCAAAACAGAGACTTGAATAACATATGGCAGGTAAAGAAAACGGGCTCAGTAGGTGAGCCCGTTTGTCGATAAGTTTATAAGTGACTTAATGGCAGATTACATTGCCGCTTCGAAAATCGCAGAGATTTCTTCGTGGGTCGCTTGTTTAGGATTAGTAAAACCACATGCGTCTTTCAGTGCGTTGTCAGACAGAGTAGGGATATCTTCTAGCTTTGCACCAAGTTGCGCGATACCTGTTGGGATGTTCACGTCATTTGCTAGTTGAACAATTGCGTTGATCGCAGCTTCTGCGCCTTGCTCTGGTGACATACCTTCAACGTTAACGCCCATTGCTTTTGCAACATCACGTAGACGCTCAGGACAAACTTGCGCGTTGTAGCGTTGAACGTGTGGTAGCAAGATAGCATTACACACACCGTGTGGAAGATCGTAGAAGCCGCCTAGCTGATGCGCCATCGCATGAACATAACCTAGTGACGCGTTGTTGAACGCCATACCCGCCATGAACTGTGCGTAAGCCATTTGTTCACGTGCTTCAATGTCTTCGCCGTGCGCTACTGCCGTTCTTAGGTGAGCTTGTACAAGTTCAATGGCTTTAATCGCTACAGCGTCTGTAATTGGTGTCGCTGCGATAGAAACGTAAGCTTCGATTGCGTGTGTTAGCGCATCCATACCTGTTGCAGCAGTCAGTGATGCAGGCTTAGCAAGCATTAGTTCAGGATCGTTTACTGAAATAAGCGGTGTTGTGTGCTTGTCAACGATCGCCATTTTAATGTGACGTTCCTCATCAGTGATGATGCAGAAGCGTGTCATTTCTGATGCTGTACCAGCCGTAGTGTTGATAGCGATAAGAGGCATCATTGGCTTTTCAGATTGGTCTACGCCTTCGTAGTCTGCAATCTTGCCGCCGTTAGAAGCAACCAGAGCAATGCCTTTTGCACAGTCGTGTGGAGAACCGCCACCTAGAGAAACAACGAAATCACAATCGTTGTCAGTCAGCAATTCAAGACCATCGTTAACGTTCGTGATGGTTGGGTTTGGTTGAGTGCCATCGAATACAACTGCGTCTACGCCTCGCTGGCTAAGAAGGTCTTGTACCTGCTTAACTACACCAATTTGATTCAAGATCTTATCAGTTACGATCAGACCTTTTTTAAAGCCTTGAGACTGAATACTATCAGCAGCATCCTTCAGACAGCCAGTACCCATGAAGTTGATTGTAGGGATGT
Source organism: Vibrio sp. 10N.222.52.C12 (assembly GCF_041474215.1). Classification (NCBI taxonomy): domain Bacteria; kingdom Pseudomonadati; phylum Pseudomonadota; class Gammaproteobacteria; order Vibrionales; family Vibrionaceae; genus Vibrio; species Vibrio sp. 10N.222.52.C12. The sequence continues at coordinate 35,836 of NZ_JBFRTR010000108.1, read as the reverse complement.
AAAATGCAGTAGACATTGGAAAACTCCGTTAATTATGATTTTTAATTTCCTACATGTTGTCGGCATTCAAGTGGTCGACCATTGATCTGGAACAACTTTGAATTCGAACTACCACTTTGTGGCTAGTCGTTGTGATAGGGCTCATATAGCAATCGTTTTCATGGTTTTTGGCTGTGTTGATTGTCAGTAATAGATCGCGATAAATCGACTAAATTAGAGACAGTATGGAGCTCTATAACAATGAAAATTAAGGTTTTTCACTGAAAGTTGATCTGGCTAGGCAGGTGTCGACGTTTTATCGGAGTCATCACTGCACTCAATTTGAGGATCTTGCGACTCTTCAGACTCAAGGGTGTCTTCTGACTCCTCGTCATAGTATTTGACAAGAAAAGGGGTAAGCATGACAGACGATGGTAAAAAGTGCTTCATAGTACCTCCCGGTACCTAAGTGTATTTATTGTATGGTATTGGTTTAATATGTGGCAAAATTTGCGATACATCATGACTTGTGGCTTGTTTTCTATAAATTATTAGAACTATATTCAGGCTCACAAAATTGGTAGTAGAATGAACATCTGGTCTTTGAGCCAATGAACAACTAAAGATAAACGCAGCTCAACAGCGTGATTAATAGGAAATAAAATGAAGTACGACTGGATATTCTTTGATGCAGATGAAACCTTGTTCCATTTTGATGCTTATCAGGGAATGAAGCTGATGTTTTCTCGTTTTGGTGTGGACTTCAACGAACAGGATTATTCGGTTTACCAAGAGGTTAATTTACCACTTTGGGTAGATTATCAAGATGGCCGCATTACGGCAGCTCAACTGAAGCACGCGCGTTTTGAAAGCTGGGCAACAAAGTTAGAGACAACAACAGCAGAACTAAACAGTGCATTTTTGACCGCAATGGCGGATATCTGTTCTCTGCTCCCAGGTGCAAAAGAGTTGATGGAGTCTTTAAAAGGCAAAGTGAACATGGGTATCATCACGAATGGGTTTACCGAGCTGCAATCTATACGTTTAGAACGCACAGGTATGACAGATTACTTTGACCATGTGATCATCTCTGAAGAAGTCGGTGTCGCGAAACCAGACGCTGAAATCTTTGAATATGCGCATAAGCTGGTTGGATTGCCATCGAAACAAAGAATATTGATGGTCGGGGATAACCCACATTCAGATATTCTAGGCGGACTCGATTTTGGCATTGAAACTTGCTGGTTAAACAGTCAAGAAAAGACAACACCAGCTGGCATCAACCCTCACTATCAAGTGAAGTCTTTGGCTGACTTACAAGCTCTACTGTTGGCTTAGTTAATAGTTAATAGTTAACAACTGACTGCTACTAGCGAATACGCGATCATAATCACAATCGGTTGATTTCGCTAATTGACCAATGCTTTGCAAATTGATTGATGGTTCGTAAGTTGATTGATGCTTCGTTAATTGGTTGGTACTTCGTAAATTGATAGATGCTTTGTAAACAAAGTGTTGATGGCCGAGTACGAAAATGTACTCGGCCAATTATTTTGAACTTGGTTTAACCATAGAGTGACCATCAAAAATAGATAAGGAAAAGGCGTGCTGAAATCTCATCGTTATAGCTGCTACGGTATTATCGCCATTTTATTATGGAGCTGTTTGATTGCTCTGTCTCGTAGCGTCTCAGAACAGCTAGGTCCAATTGGTGGTGCTGCCAGCCTTTACACGGTGAGTGCGCTGTTGTTGGTCTGTGTTATGGGTTTACCAAAGTTGTCACGCTTTTCTAAGTCTTACTTGCTGATTGGCGGCGCCTTGTTCGTTTGTTATGAGATTTTCCTGGCTCTGGCTTTGGGAATGGCGAACAGCCGACATCAAGCGATAGAGATGGCCGTAATTAACTATCTGTGGCCGGCACTGACGGTGTTGTTTGCGGTGTTGCTGAGCGACAAGAAGATTAACTGGCTGGTTTATCCAAGTATCTTCTTGGCATTCTTTGGTGTGGCTTGGAGCATCAGCGGTGACCAAGGTCTCTCTGTCGACCAAATTGCTGCCAACATTGCGACCAACCCTAAAACCTATTCTATGGCGTTTTTCGGTGCGATTATTTGGGCTGTTTACTGTAACTACACCCAGCGTGTCGCGAAAGGGCAGAATGCGATTGTACTTTTCTTTATCGCTACGGCGATCACTCTGTGGATCAAATACGCATTGAGTGATGAAACCGGCATGGTGATGACAACGAGTGCGGCGATTGATTTAGCGCTAGCTGGCGCTTGCATGGGGGCAGGCTACGCACTTTGGAACACGGCGATTCTTGGTGGCAACATGGTGTTTTTGGCAACCATGTCGTACTTTACGCCAATCTTCGCGACACTACTTTCCTCGGTGATTTTGGGCTTGTCATTGACCATGACGTTTTGGCAGGGCGTATGTATGGTAACCGTTGGTTCACTGGCTTGCTGGTGGGTAACAAGAGAAAAGCCGACGGCAAAGGCGTCGGCTTCTATAAAGGTTCAATCTCAGTCTTAATTTGCGCTTATGTTCCAGCGTTATTTGCTAGGTGAAAACTTAGCTCGCGACATTGAGGTTCAATTGAAGCTCATATGGCATCTTCGATAGGCGTCGCTTAAGTTGGCGGCGCGTACGTTCAATATCATCGACCGCAATCGCTTGTTGGTCGTTGGTATGAATATCAACATTGATTCGTAATTCTGGACCAACCTTAGTCACACCCATCAGCTCCAAATCTTGCTCCGCTTCTTTGTCTACCGCGACAACGTTCTTATCTACCGCATCACAAATATCTTTGTTTGCCGACATCATAAGCAGTTCGCGCATGGCTTCACGTAACATGTCGAAAGGAACTTTGATGAAGTAGAAAGACATTAGCAACATCATCATTGGGTCGGCATACACTGCGTATTCTGCAAGCGGAGAAAAAGTAATTAACCAAGCCGCTACGAAACCCGCTGTTACCGCTACACTCAGTAGCGTATCCATCTGCCACTGCTTAGATTCAGCCTGAATCAGACCTGAAGAAATACGTTTGCTCTTATTCGCGATGTACCACCAAGCGTAACCACAACCCAACACGTTGAAAATACCAAACAGAGTTGCAATAGAAGCATCAACTTCACGACCACCCGTCATTAGGGCACCAATCGCAGAGTAAAGTGAATAACCAACCACAAGAAGAATCACAACGGCTTTAATCGCAATCACAATCGGCTCGATGATAGCTCGACCAAACGGGAACTCAGTGTCCGAAGGGCGATTGATGTATTTCGACGCAGCTAGTGACAATAAAGTTAACAGTAAGCTGATAAGAGAATAGACACCGTCAAACACTATGACCAGAGAGCCAACGAGAAGACCCAACACCAATCCGCCAATTGCGAAGCCTGATGCTAAAAGGGCTGAGAACAATAGTACTCGATTTTCGTTTTGGCTTTTCCTGTCACACATAATATTTTCCAGATGTTTTTGATAACTTCATTGTTCTAATAATGAGCTAACTTTACAAACTTTATCTGATGATGTTTATATGTCTTATTTAATTCGAACATATAAATCAATAAAATTCAGTTACTTAAGATCAGGGTGTGGTGTCAATAAAGTTGACGTTGAGTGTTTTTTGGTGATGGTGTGCAACTGAAATAGGATCGTTTATGATTAATAAAACACATTAGTCGCTAAGGTCTTATTGGTCTTCTAGATTTGACTGCGACTGCGATGGACAAGGAGTGAATCAATATGAAGTTTGACGATATCAGTGATAATGAGTTGTGGGCGATTGCTAACCCGATCATGGATAATCTGATGGATGGTTCAACTAAGGTTGATCATGAACAGCACTGTCGAGATTTTACTCAAAGGATGAAAGACATTGTTACGCCAGAATATTTAGAAAAGGTGTGTCACCATTATCAGCACAGTAATGGCTTTTTTGCTGAGCGTGAGCAAGTTGCTTTATTTAGACGTTCAGACTCCATCGCCTTTGTGTGGAAACAAGCTTACACCATCGCCAAAGGTGAGTTTGTCGCTGAAATGGTATTGGTTGAAGAAGACGGACGCTATTTAGTGGATCACGTGATGGTCTTTTAGGAGTAGTGCTGTTTGTGGTTTTTCCCTTTGTTATCGACGATAAGCAATAAGCGCGAGCTAGAAATCAAACAAATAATCACTAAGCTGGTCGGCCAACCAATTCATTCCTGGGTGCTCTGCCATGCCAGCCGCGGTAAACATACAGTAGTCTTCTTGTGTTAAACCGTAGGTGTGTTTGATCACGGCAAGCTCTTGTTTACGCAGTAAATGGCGAATCAATGGCTCAGGCATTACGCCCCATGCTTCTTCACGTAGAATCGTATCCAACATAAAGTCGAAGCTAGAGAAGCCAATGTAACGACGCGAGAAGGGCTCAAGCTCAGGATTATCCTTTTCATTAAGATAAACCATGGTTGCTTGCATCGAATTTCTCAGTACTTCATCAGACACTCGTCGCATCGCACTCAAATCATGTCCTTTCTTACATACAGACATCATTCGAATCTTACCAAGCGGGTTGTAGATAATTCTTGGGTCATCGACGCGTTCGTAATCGACACCAAATGCGAAGTCGACTTGCTGAGTTTCAACTAGGTTAGCTAAGTCACCGCTCGATGCGAGAACGAAGTTGAATGAGGTAGAAGGGTACTTGTTATTTAAGGCGTGAGATAAGTCCTGCCACATTTCATCGGGTAGGGAGTCATCTCGTGCTATCCAAATTTCTGCGTTGAATTCGCCCGAAACATGCAAGCAGGTTTGTTTAATACGCGCGGCTGTCACCAACATGCCTTCGCAATCTTTGTAAATCGCTTTACCCGCTTCTGAAAGCTCAACGTGGTTTCCGCTGCGGACGAACAGCTCGACATCTAACTCTTTTTCCAAGGCTTTAATCGACATGCTGAGTTTGGTTCGGTTGCATTCTAACTGGCGTGCAGCTTCAGAAACTGATCCTAAATCAGCAACGGAACAAAAGGCTTGGACTTGAGAAAGGTTCATTTCATTTCCATATTGAGCGGGGGTCGGTGCATATTATCTGAATATTGTGCTGACTATCTTAGAAATAGTCCATCTTTGCATGATAACTCTATGACGAATTGACTAATTTGGTTTACTCTGGGGAAGTTCCGAACCTACAAGAAGTAAAGATGGAGGCCATGATGGCGAAACAATGGGACGAATACGCCGTTGATTGGGATAAAGATCCCGCAACCGCAGTATTCGCACAATCCGTATTTGACCAGTTAACACAGCTCGTTGATTTAAACGGAACCCGTGTCCTTGATTTTGGTTGTGGTACAGGACTACTCAGCCAGAAAATATCTCCTTTAGCAAAAGAGATCATCGCACTTGATATCTCTGAAGGGATGATTGAAGAGTTAGATAAGAAAGAGTTACCTAACGTTGAACCGGTAGTTGATATTTTATCGCGCGGACTTGCAGCGCAGCATCCAGCATTCAGAAACCAGTTTGACCTAGTGGTAGCCTCTTCGGTGTGTGGTTTTATCCCGAACCTACAAGACACAGTCAGTCTGATTTACACGCTGCTTGAAAACGACGGTACGTTTGTACACTGGGATTGGTACTTGGAAAGCGACAGTGAAGACTACGGTGTAAGCCAACAGCGCTCAGAAAATGTATTGAGTGCAGCGGGCTTTGCAGTAGTTGAAGTCTCTACACCGTTCTCGATTGACACTCCACAAGGAGAGTTAAAGGTATTAATGGGTGTTGGACGTAAACAAGCGCTTCCAGATCTGTAATCGTGTGTATGCCTTGAGCTAGCATTCAGAATGCTCATTTAAACTACTAAACCCACATTAACGACTCTAACGTCAGTTATGTGGGTTTTCTCTTTTTGGCGCTATCGTTTTAAACAGAACGAATTAGCGCTTTCTCATTTCTTCACTACTAACTCTGGTTTCTCTATTTCTCTATTTCTCTGTTTCTCATCTCGCTCATAGAAAACTCAACACCGCTAATTTACAAATTATTTATTTCCATTTTGGAAATGTAGTCTTGCATACATTTCATTAGTGGAAATATAACGGTGAGATATAAAATAAGCCCATAACAACACTAAGGGTTTAATCATGAGCCACCAATCTGCGTCATCTACTTCTTCACCACTTTCAGAGCAACAACAACGCTTTAGCAATATCATTTCAGATGCCAACCTGTCACCAAAACAGAAGTCGAGCTATCTTGCCTTAGAAGCTGAAGCCAGCTTACCGTATATGCCGGTAAGCAAAGAAGTAGAGCAAGCCTTACAACAAGGTGTGCTGTGTGACATGTTTGAAGGGCACGCCCCATTTAAGCCGCGCTATGTACTTCCAGATTATTCTAAATACTTACATCAAGGCTCAGAGTATTTAGAGCTTAGCGCGGCAACCAACTTCGATGAAGCATTGAACATGCTTACCATCCTTTACCACCATGTTCCGTCTGTCACTTCAATTCCGGTTTACCTAGGTCAGTTGGATGATGTGTTGATGCCTTTCGTGGGCGACTTAACAGAAGAGCAGGTATACCAAAAGATTAAGCTGTTCTGGATCATGTTGGATCGCACACTGCCAGACGCCTTTATGCATGTGAATATCGGCCCGACAGACAACATTATCTGCCGTACGATTTTACGTGTAGACGCTGAATTGAAGCAGATCGCGCCAAACTTAACCTTTATGTACGACCCAGCCGTGACACCTGATGATCTACTTCGTCATGCGGCGAGCAACATCTGTGAATGCAGTAAACCACATATTGCAAACTATCCAGCGCATGCCGAGGCTTACGGCGATAAGCGTTTTGGTATTGTGAGCTGCTACAACTCTCTGCCGTTAGCGGGTGGTTCAAACACCTTGGTGCGTATGAACCTTAAGCAAGTGGCGTTGAAGTCTGAGGACAGTGCTGATTTCTTACAACAAGTATTGCCGAACTACAGTGGCATCATGGTTGAGTTGATGAACGTTCGAAGCCGCTTCTTGCATGAAGAGTCTAACTTCTTCGAAGGCTTCTTAACCAAAGAAGGTTTGATCGAAGAGGATCGCTTTGCGCCAATGTTTGGTATTTACGGCATGGCGGAAGCAGTCAACATCTTGTTGGAGAAAGAAGGTCAAGCAGGGCGTTATGGTCACGATGAACTGGCGAATCAGCTTGGTCATCGTATCTCTGAAAAGCTGGCTGAGATCGTTGAACGCTCTGAAGTGAAATATGGATTAGAAGGTAAAGCTCTGCTGCATGCTCAAGGCGGTATTAGCTTAGATGAAGATGTGACGCCGGGTGTCCGTATTCCTTATGGTACCGAACCGGATCCTGTCTCTTACGTTCGTGCAACCGCGGGTCACCATAAGTTCTACACCTCGGGCATCAGTGACATTCTGACCATCGACGAAACAGTGAAATCTAACCCTGAAGCGATGTTTAACCTGTGTAAAGGCGCGATTCAAGCGGGTTACCGAGAGTTCACGGCTAACGTTGCATCAAATGATTTGGTTCGTGTCACGGGTTACATGATTAAGCTATCTGACATTGCCAAATATGACGAGCAAGGCTCACGCACCAATACCACCTTTTTAGGTGCCGAAGCTGCGAAGAACACGGGCATATTAGAGCGTAAACCACGCGTGGCGAGTTTAGAGATGTCGCCGACATACGAATAGCTTTAACGTGTGTTATGCGTTTCGAATACGAACAATGTGAATTATGAAAATTTCTGATCTAACAACTCAAATGGCTAGGGTTAAAAATAATAAGACAGAAAAACAAGCGAAGGTCAGCCGTGTGCTGACCTTTTCTTGTGTTGATGGACCGGGAAATCGCCTAGTGCTGTTTCTACAAGGGTGCAATTTCGATTGTATAACCTGCCATAACCCACACACTATTAATCACTGTAACCATTGCGGAGACTGCATAAGTGGGTGTCCAAGCGGCGCATTAAGCTCTGTAGATGGTAAGGTGAAGTGGGATCCGGTCGCGTGTACCAACTGCGATCAGTGCGTCGATATCTGCGACCATAAGTCGAGCCCGAAAATTACCACAATGACGGTCTCAGAGGTTCTGGAGCTTGTCAGGCATAATCAGTTTTTCTTGAGTGGCATTACCGTTTCTGGCGGTGAAGCGACCATGCAGTTGCCGTTTATCATAGAGCTGTTTCAAGCGATTAAACGTGATCCACAGTTAGCGCATCTCACGTGTTTTATTGATAGTAATGGTTCGCTGTCACTTCAAGGGTGGGACAAGGTGTTGCCTTATCTTGATGGCGCGATGATTGACCTAAAATCATGGCAATCGGAAACACATCAATGGTTAGTGGGTAGAGGTAATCATAGGGTGTTTGAAACCATTAACTACTTAGCAGATAAAGAAAAACTGCACGAAGTTAGGTTGCTACATATCCCAAATAAAAGCGATCTTGAGGACGAAATTGAACAAGTGGGGCGTTACTTGAAGACTCTACCAAGTGATGTTCGAATTCGGCTGAATGCGTTTCAGCATCATGGTGTCATTGGCGACGCGTTAGATTGGCCGAAATGCACCGAAAAACAGATGCAGAGCTTTCACGATAAGCTCTACACCATAGTTCAAAGACCGATGCAAACTCCTGAGGTTTATACCTAGTCTTTAGATTTCTTAGGCAGTCAATCAGGCTTCTAAGAACGTTAACTTTCTAAAGATATTAAGTCTCTAAAAATATTAAGCTTCTAAAAACAGGTCACACAACCACTTGATCGCTTGATCATTCATGTTGGGCTTGTTCCACACTAAGCTATACGCCACCTTACCGTAATCAAAAGGCAAGGGCTTGCTCACTAAGCCCTGAGCTTGCTTAGCACGCTCAGCCCACTGTTTAGAGCAAGTGAACAGGAAAGGCGTGTGGTGACACAACACAGCCGCAGCGCCGAAGTCCGCGACCGATATTGCCATCTCTCTTGGTTGGTGGCATTGAACCAAGTTTTGTTCAAAGTAAGGCTGAGACAGTTCGTTATCTAAAATCCCAATGTGCTTGTAATCTAAGTAGCCTTCTACCGTCAGTTCTTGCTGAGCGAGAGGGTGGTGTGCGCCAATCAAACAAACCATTTCATCTGGAAGAATTGTTTCCCAAACCAGCTCTTTGTTATCGGTCGGCGGCTGAGATATATCATGAGGCAACAAGATCAAATTGACCTTGCCACTGAGTAAAGCATCGAAGCCGAGCTGTTGTTTCGAATAGATGTTGAGCTTCGCGTTTGGCGCCAGTTCAGTAGTGATTTTACTTATCTTAGAGGCAAATACTTCGAAGGTACTTTCACGCATCGAAAGTGAAAAACTGCCTTGGTACTCTTGAGGGGTAAAACTCTTTTGATGAAGCAGTCCATTCATGCTTGAAAGAATTGCGTGAACAGTGGGCGCTATCTTCAGAGCAAAGGGAGTCGGGATAAGCTTGGTACCATCTCGATAGAAAAGCTCATCATTCAGGATGTCACGCAACTGAGACAGGGTTTTGCTTACACTCGAAGGGCTGACACAGAGTTGCTCTGAGGTCTGAGTGACGCTGTGGGTGTTCAGCATAATATGAAGCGCAGTGAGGTGCTTAAGGCTCACCCTAGATAAGTGTAAGTAATCCATTTATGACTCACGCATTCAGATTGGCTTGTGATTTTGCATGAACGACAAAATCGAACAAGCCAAATTGGATAAAGGTTATTTACGAGCTAGCTTATGGTGCGCTCGTGAAAAGTGGCCTGCGCAAAATGCGCCCACAATCGATAGTTCACCCGCTAAACACAGTGCAGCACAAACTTCAGCTAGGGCTTGTGATTTACCGTTACCATGCAGCCCAAGTAAATCTAAACAGGCTTTTTGACTTGGCAAGCCAGTACCACCGCCGACAGTCCCCACCATTAGGTTAGGCAGTGTCACGCTAGCGTATAAACCGCCTTCTTTGTTGAGTTCCATACGCGTCATACCAATCGCTGACTCGGCGACACAGGCCGCGTCTTGGCCACAAGCGATGTAAAGTGCCGCCAGTGCATTCGCATAATGGGCGTTGATACCGATAGTGCCGCTCAAAGCGCCACCGACTGTGGTCATTTGGCCAAACTGGACCATCTTCTCTGGTGTCGTGTGTAGGTACTTCGCGACAAGCTCTGCAGGGATATTAACCTCAGCAGTTACCTTTTTGCCACGAACGCTGCGCAAGGTTTGGGTATTGGCTTTCTTATCGCCTGACAAGTTGCCATCAAGGAAAGCATGGTCAGGCTTAACTGGCGTATTTTCGATGATGTACTCAAACACGGCATTGGTTGCGATGGTCACCATATTCTGACCAGAAGCGTCTCCGGTTAGAAATTCGAACACCAAGTAAACATGGTTACCTTCGATGTTGATATTAATGTCGGTCAGCTTGCCGTGTGATGTTGTTGATTCTGCCAAGATCTTGAACTGGTCATACTGAGTCACAGCCCAAGCCACAAACTGTCCGGCTTCAACTAATCCTTGAAATGCAAAGCCAGGAGTACGTGTTACGCCTTCATTGAGCAACATAGCACTTGCGCCACCACAAGCCGTAATCAGCTTAGAACCACGGTTATAAGACGCGACAAGCGCAGCTTCTGTGGTCGCGAGTGGTACTAGGTAATCGCCCGTAGCAAATAGGCCATTGACTCTTAAAGGGCCAGATATTCCCACAGGGACTTTAACGGTGCCAATAAAGTGCTCAATGTTTTTCTCATAAGCTTGGAACTGACTTTGTGTATGAGGGTCGAGCAGTTCTTGCTGTGAATCTGCATTATCGAGCGCTGTCCAGCGACGTGTGAGATTCTTTTCTGTCAGGTAGGGTCTAGGTGTCAGCTTATTTACTGGCTTTTCAAAATGAGGCTGAAGCTTTTTTTCTAATTCGTCTGCGGAGATGTCGCCTCCTAAAATAGAAACATAGTCACGGCGATGCAGATTTAGTTTTGGCATAAATAGTATGAAGTAAAGTTTGTGCAGCAAATTGGTTTGCGCTGATTCTACCGAGTAATAAACCAGAAACAAGCGCCTGATATAATGAGTTACAGTTTGTGTGGTTGTTGAAGCAAAAAGCAGCGAAGTTTCGCGAAATATAGGCTGTATTTGAGCGAAATTTAGATATGAATGTCGAGAAGGCTACCGATGGCTTCGTTTTGACGATCAACCACACTTGCACCAACGCGGTTATAACTTGCGCTTTGTGTCAGTTTAATCAAGGAATCGGTTGAAGATGAAGCAGGTTCAGGTTCTTTGTCTTTAAAGGAAATGGCTTGTTCAGGCTCTATTTGATTAAAGCTGAGATCGCTAGCTTCGAAAGTGTCGTCGGATTCTAGAGCGTGTTTGGAGGCTTGGTTGAGCTCGATTGCGGCTTCTTCAGCCATGTTGGTGGATTGCTGAATAATGGCGTAACCAGATTGAATACCAGATATCGACATATCAGAACCTTTTATTGACGTATGAAATGAGTCTAGGCGGACGATATTTTGAGCGCAATGGTGAACAGATGAAATTTACGGTGAAAATGTGAACTTAAGCTAAAATAGTGATGTCTGTCTATTAACTGAACAGGTCATTTAGCGCGTTTAACTCTTCATCAGTAAGCAAAGAAGGCTTCTCTGTTTCGAGGTTGCCGTCGATCTCACCCTGAAGTGCTTTTAATTGTTGTGGGCTAAGAAGCTGTATTTGCTGCTTAAATGCTTCAAATTGCTGTGTATTCATAGTGTGACCTTTGTTCAAATCAATATGCTCTTTAGAGCATAGTCTACTGATTCAGGAAATCAAACAAGATTAAGTGAATTTTAAATGATGTTTGAAGTTTCTTGAAACTAAGACAACTATAAATTCCTGTGGTCGTTTTTTGTCCGAGAAATGTTAGGAAAAGTTAAGGCTTGGTCAATCAAAGTCAGAAAATTCCTACAATGTAAAAACGCCTTCAACCCTTGTGGCACAAGGGTAGGTAAGTAATTTCTCTACCCAATTAGGGGTATGGGTAAAGCAATGTATAAATATTTGTGATGATCAAAAGATAAGCAATTGGCGTTATCTTTTTGTTTTTACGGTATTTTGTTTGTTGCTCAAGAAGCTTCTGTTTCAAACGACTTGTCGATCTTAACCTTAACTGCAAACTTGGTCGCTAAGGTATGCAGTTCTGGAAGCATTCGATAGATCAAATGGAGCTGTTGTAGAACCATTTTGACAGAATTCTCATCTTCTTCTCGCCATTCACTCAAACGTTTATCCAGCTCCGGGTCATAAGCGTTTTTCACTTCACAATGCTCTTTATGAGAATAGAGTTGATCATTTAGAGCGTCGAGATGCTGGTGGATTACTCTGTGCGCATCTAGCACCAGTTTGTGTGTCGCTTCATCATCAATACGCGTTCTGTGAGCACCCAGAGCCGAGATATAGCTAAGTAGAGCATGATTGAGTGTTAAGAATCGGAAGCTCTCATCTTCAGAGGTGCGGTACTTACCCGGTTCAACCAACATGCTACTGATCGCGGCAGTCAGGTTTGCATCATTATTATGCGCACTACGTCGAGCGATACGATAGTTTAGGCTATCTTTCTTACCGACACGGTATTGGCCGATGATCTGAGCGAGATAGTTCTTATTGGAATCGAGCGCATTCGCCATCACTTTGTGCAGTCGCTTCGACTGCCAATCAGGTAACACATAAATGACAGCAAGCACGGCGAGAGCACAACCAATAAAGGTATCCGCTAACCTTGGCAATACTACCGCGTAGCCTTCACCTAATTGGTTAAAGCAGAAGAGCACAAGCAGTGTGATAAAGCCGGTCGCAAACCCGTAGTTATTGATTCGAAACGCAAAGAACATCACGCCACTGATCACAATGAACACCAATTGGCTCTCTTGCGACGGGAAGAAGGTCAGTAAAGGTACTCCGATCAACAAGCCTGCGACCGTGCCAATGACACGTGCCGTCAGTTTTTGACGGGTTGCACTGTAGTTTGGCTGACACACAAACAGCGTTGTCAGTAGAATCCAGTAACCTCTTTCAATATCAAACCCTTGGATAATCCCATAGCCCAGCGTCAGAGTGATCGCCATACGAATCGCGTGGCGGAATAGCATAGAATCGGTGTGCAAGTTAGCTTTGATCTTGTGCCACATTGCCGTCAAAGTATGAGGGTTGGTATCGTCCAATACACCTTCTTCAATCTTCTCTGCATCTGGGTTGCTGATATTCGAGAGCTGTTTTTCAACGGTTGCTAGGTTATTGAATAAGTAATCCAACTGATTCAGCAGTGATTTCCATTCAGGGTTGTTCTGTTGGTGCAGGTGATTGAGCGATGACATCAGCTCATCAAGTGCCAATACAGACTTGTCACCATGCTGGTATTCAGCGCCAACTTTCAATGAGCTCGCCACTTCTTTACAAGCTGTTGCCTGCGCTTCCAGTAGATACTTAAATCGAAACAACACGTCAGAGCGTTCAAAGTGTTTTGCTAGCTCTTGATAACGATAGTGGCTAGAGCTTACGCGTTCATGAATATCTTGTGCGATGAAGTAGGTGTTAAGAAATCGGTCACTAGGGCCGTCAATGTGTCCGCGCTTAGAGCGGTTGAGTAGCGTCGCCTTACACATGTTGAGTGCGTTAACGGTACTCGCGTTGAGTTTGGCTTCAATGATTCGGTGTGGCTGGGGAATCAAGTCTGAAACGGGGTAGAAGAGTTCCGCTTTTGAATCGATGTAATTACCGATTTGATCGAATACCGTGGCTAGGTTTTGCTGCACAGGTTGCATTGGCCACACTATCTGCCAAATCATCGACATGAAGTAGTACCAAGCGGCGCCAGTTAACAGTAGAAGCGGTTGAAACCAAAGGTTGGTGCTCTCGTGTGCACCAAGCATGGTGTAGATAGCGACCAACAGCGAGCCAAACGCGATGCTGGCGTATTTAGGGCCAATCGCTCCGAGTATGATGAAAGAGAAGGTTGAAACGAAAAGCCCTATCGCGAACAGCCAAGGTGTATCGAAAAGAATCTCAATAGAGAAGGCTGCAACAGCGAAACAGATAAAGGTCAATGTGAGTGCTTTCAATCGACCAGTAAAGCTGTCATCACTTTCCGCTAGAGCAGCAGCAATGACGCCTAAAATAAGTGGGGTGATGAGTGTGTTTTGTCCATAATACCAAGCAGGCACCACAACACCGAGTAGGGTGATGAGAATTAATACGCTGTAATTTATGGTTTTATTCGCCCAATAGAGGCGTAATTTGGCTGAAAAGTCCACAGTCGCTCACTTGACACACTAAAAACCATAATCCTAACAGAAATCAAGCACAAGAATTTGATACTTATCCATAATTGCCCGTAGGTGGTCATGAAAGCGTCGATAAGATATGAGATATTATTAATTCTCATTGCATCATGATATAAATTCAATATTCCCAATTAAGAGCACACTCCAATGCAGCTAAGCGCTAACAAGACTGCACAGTTTTTTATTCAAAATGAATATCATCAGGTTGAACTTGATGGTCCACGCTTGCTGTTATCTTCAGTAGGCAGTGAAGAGCGTATCCCATTTACTATTTGGAGTGGCAAGATCGCGATAAAGCGCGGATTGTTCTGGGGATCGCTACAATTTTTTGCTAATCAACAAGATGGAACACAGCGCAGTTGGTTAGTACAAGGCTTACCTTGGGATCAATGCCGTCAATTTGCACGCGCGTCAGTTAGTGCTTATCAGAAGTGGCACGACACTCAATGTGAACAATTGGCTGAACACGTACCTCAGTGGGAAGCTGAATTAACACGTCTTGAGCAATTACCAGCCTTTCTACCGCATTCTAAGGTCAACACTTGGGTTGATATGGTCAACTCAGGCTTAGAGAGTATGACAATGACGCTAGAAGAGGCCGCACAACGCATGCCAAACCGCATCGCAAGAATGCAGCCATGGTTATCTGAAACGGAAATCAAGCAAGCTGAAAGAAACCAGCAATGGCTAGAGACCGAGCGAAAAAACTGGGAAGTGTTGTTTGCGCAATGTGAGTCGTCACCACTGAACTTATCGCAGCAATATGCGGTGTTGATGAATGATGATCACAACCTTATTTTAGCGGGTGCAGGCTCGGGTAAAACCAGTGTTCTAACGGCTCGCGTCGCGTATTTACTGCAAAGCCATCAAGCTCAAGCTGAAGAGTTGCTATTGCTCGCTTTTGGTCGTGAAGCGGCAGAAGAGATGAAGCAACGTCTCGACAGCAAAATTGGTTTATCAGCAGAGAAGGTGCAAGTCAGCACTTTCCACCAGTTGGGTTTAAAGATACTGAATCAAGTTGAACCCGAACGTGTGGTTATTTCTCCTTTAGCGCTCGATGACAACCAACGCCAAGCATGGTGCATTGATTGGTTGAAGAAGCACTGGATGACACCGACCAACTTTAAACGTTGGCAAAAGCATTTGTCTAAATGGCCAATCGCTTATTTAACCGGTGACGATGAGCTTGGTAGCCACGTTTCAAACCTCAAATTGATCGGTTGGCTTGAAAATCAGCTAGAACAGTTGAATGCGTCGGGTTTAACCAAAAAAGAAGTACAGCAACAGCTGATTGATCACCGAGACTATGCGCGCCTCAACAGCGAGCTTTCACTGTGTTGGCCATGTGTAACCGCGTGGCAAAAGGAGCTGAAAGAACAGAATCATATCGACTTCTCAATCATGATCAGCCGAGCGACTCAGTATGTCGAGAAGGGCAAGTTTATCTCACCTTGGAAGTTCATCATGATCGATGAATACCAAGATATCTCACCTGATCGTCTTGCCTTGGTTGAAGCACTGTGTAATCAGTCTAAAGCCGAGCATCAAGCCTCTATTTTTGCAGTAGGCGATGACTGGCAGTCGATTTACCAGTTTGCAGGTGCGGATGTGGATTTGACCACGGGCTTTAAGGATCGTTTTGAAAGCTCGACCATTCATCACCTAGATACGACTTACCGCTTTAACAATCAGTTAGGTGCGGTGGCTAATCGCTTTGTACAAGAAAACCCAATTCAGATTCCGAAAGAACTGAACAGCTTCAAGCAACAGAAGCAGAAGGCGGTGTACAGTGCGCCAAGTAAAGAAGTTGAGAAGATTCTTGATCAACTGAACCGTCAATCCAAAGGCAAAACCAATAAATCGGTGCTGCTACTTGGACGTAATCATTACCACAAGCCAGAGTTGTTGGAAGACTGGAAGAAGATCTTCACTTCCATTGATATCAAGTTCATGACTTGCCACGGCAGTAAAGGTAAAGAGGCGGACTTTGTCATTATTCTTTGTGTTGACGAAGGACAGTTCCCGACCAAGAAGAAACAGCTGCATATTGATGGCGCATTGACTGAATCATCAGACGCGTTCCCTTATGCGGAAGAGCGTCGTTTGTTCTATGTAGCAATGACGCGGGCAAAAGAGAAAGTATGGATCACGCACAGTGGCGACGGCTCTGGCTTTGTGCAGGAGCTGCATGGTTCTGATTACCCCGTCGTTCGTAAAAAGTGATGTTACTTGACTTGATTGTCTAAGATTAGATCTTCAATCCCTGCCTTAATATCACAAGGTAGACGCATAAAGCATAAGGAATTTGCTATGGAACACGGCTCTATTAACTACATTGAATTTGCTGCGAAAGACATCTCAGCAACCGAGGCGTTTTTCAGCCAAGTGTTTGGTTGGAGCTTTGAAGACTATGGCCCTGAGTATTCTGCTTTTGAAGGCAAAGGCTTAATGGGCGGCTTCTATTTGGCGGATCTGGCGTCGAATACGGATAATGGCGCGGCGCTGATGGTTTTTTATAGCCAAGATCTTGAGCAAACCGAGCGCGATGTAATTGATGCTGGTGGTCAGATAAACCGTGAGATCTTTAGCTTTCCCGGCGGCAGACGTTTCCATTTCAGAGAGCCAAGTGGCAACGAGATGGCAGTGTGGAGCGATAAATAGAGAGACTCTCGCACTGTTTTATGATTGAACTGTTTAATGTCTGAAAACGAGACATAAAAAAGCCTGCGATAAAATGCAGGCTTTTTAGTCTGTTCAGTAGAGAGCACATTTAACGTGCGATTACGTGCGCTCAGCTAGGTACGCTTCGTAGTCTGGGATCTCGATGATTACTTCTTCTTCAAGCAGTGAAGAGTTAAACAAGAAATTAGCGGTAGCGCGGTTAGTGGCCACAGGAATGTTCCAAACACTTGCGATACGAAGCAGTGCTTTTACGTCTGGGTCATGTGGTACAGCATTAAGTGGATCCCAGAAGAAAATCAGCATATCGATCTTGCCTTCAGAGATAAGCGCGCCAAGTTGTTGGTCACCGCCCATAGGGCCGCTGATCATGCTCTTGATTGCTAAGCCTGTCTCTTTACTGAGTAGAGAACCAGTCGTGCCCGTTGCGTAAAGGAAGTGCTTTTGTAGTTTTTCTTTGTTCTCTTTGACCCATCTTAGTAGCTCAGGTTTGAAGTGGTCATGAGCGACCAAAGCGATATGCTTATGTGTTGGCATAGTGCGCGTCGTTTTTTGCATGAATGTTCCCTAAATTGTTGTTTCGTTTTTATTGTTTTGAGTTCTTCAGCCAATATAGCACTAAGGATTCACACTGAATACCGGACGAAACTCAGAAGGTGACAATGAGTCGGCGATAATTTGATCTTTGAGAGTTGCAGGTGTCAGCGCTTCGATAATCGGTGCGCTGTGTTGCTCGTAAGGTTGACCGCGTAAGTAACTCGTGGCTTGTTTTACCGACAAGCGACCTTGCTCAACCATTTTATCGGTTGGCGCAAAAAGTACCTTGTTACGAAGTAAACCACGGTAGGTTCCGTGACTTAAGTAACTCGAAATTAACCCAATCTCTTCGGTTTTATCGGCCGCTCGTAGCTCACTGATCGCTGCTTCAATCGCGACGGCACTTCCGACTATATATTGGATATCCGGCTCCTCGATCACCTGTTGTACTAGGTTTCTTTGCAGTTCTTTATCGTTATCTGCCCAATAGCTGATCGCGATTTTGATATCACTCGACTTGATCGCATCATAAAACCCCAGTGCCACAGGCTTAGTGCCGCCACTTGCTTGTGGACCAAGTAACAGGGCGATAGGTGTTTCGCCTGATCCTTTCGGGTGTCGTTTCGACAAAAAATCTCCGACTTGGTATCCCATTTGGTACCAATCGACACCGACCGTACCTTTTAATACCTTCTGTTGTTCTTCATTGACGGTTAACTCATTTATCGTAGCAAACACAGGCGTCGAGCCAACCCAATCGCTGAGATTGTCATGATACGCATCGGGTGAAACCGTACCTAAAATAATGGCATCGGCTCCCCATTGCGTGCAAAGCACCAGTTGCGAGGCTTGTTTGGCCACGTTGGGGTAACCGCCAGCTTCCAATACTCTTAGCTCAACTTGCTGCTTTTCTGCTTCAGAGATCATTCCATAGTTTACCGACAACCAATAAGAGTCTTTGAGGTGCGGATAAATGGCACAGATTTTCTCTTTTTGTGATGTGGCATTGGCGGGCTTTATTGGGCTCAAAGGCTCACTAGCACCTGCGACAGTAGTTACTGAGGCCAGTAGTGAGAGAAGAATTATTGAAGCGAAAGGTCTAGATAGCATGAATTGCCGTTTTGTTGGTTTTAGATAAGAAACACTGCAAAATATAGCGTATTCTGCATGGGTAAAGAAGAACGTTTTAAGGTTTAGAGTTTATGTTGTTAGCTTCAGCGAGTATTGGACGCAAGCTGCTGGCCTCATTCTTAGTGATGGCACTGTTGGTTCTATTGTCTGCATTGATCGGTGTTTCTGGTTTTAGCTTTGTAGCCAAAACGGAAAGAAACGTCGTTGATTCGGCGCTTCCTGCCATGATCGAAGCTCGTCAGGTTTCTGAGTTGAGTAACCGTATTATTTCGTCAGTACAAACACTTTCTAATGCGAGAAACGAGGCCGAAAGAAAAGAGGCTGGCACCGTACTGTTTGACCAACTTGAGTCGCTTCTTCAACATATCAAAGAGCTTGGTGTCGACAGTTTCGATTCTCAGCTCCTCAATAAACTCGAAAACAATGTTCAAAGCGTTATTAACACACTGGCTGAGTTGGGTGTGTCGGTTGAGCGTAAGCTTTGGTTAAGCAAAGAGTTGTCGTCTCGTGTCGAAGAGATGCGCCTATTGGCCGAAGAGCTAGAGCAGTTGACGCGAACCCAAGTTTTGAACACGGCTACCATTGCGGTTGCTAACGTCACGCATATCTATGACCTGCTAGAAACCAAAGAAACGGATAAAGCCTACCAAGCCTTAGATGCGCTTGTAGAGGTTGACCTTGATTTGTCTGAGCGCCTACACGAATTGCATTTGCTGGCGTTCAAAATGCTTAACCAAATTGAAGAAACGCAAACCGTTACCAACGTAGAGCGTATTCATCAAATCCAATCAGAATTTGAATCCAACCTAAGAATCATGGCGCGCCGCGTTAAAGCGGTCGAAGATCCTACTCGTTCAGCGCAGATGTCTCAGCTTCTAGAAGAGCTCAGAAAACGCCAAGTCGTGTTCGATATTTCATTAGAACAATATGAGAACACCAAAAAGTCAGAGTTTCTGATGCAAAATACGTTGGAGCTGTTCTCTCAGCTGAATACAACGGTTAACCAACTGGTTGATGATTCAAACCGCAGTACCAAAAAAGCGGTTGATGAGCTGACCAGCACGTTGAATTTGGCTCAATGGTCACTGTCTGTGATTTCGGTTATTGGTTTGGTTATCGTTGCATTTATCGTGTGGCGAGTGGTGTATATCTCGGTTGTTAAACGTCTTACTGAATACTCATCGGCCTTGATGTCTATCGCACAAGGTCGCCTGAATATTGATATCTCGGTAAAGGGTAATGATGAGCTGGCTCATATGGGCGAGGCGATCATCACTGCCAGAAACACCGCGCAGGCGCTACAAGTGGTTGCGGTGGGTGAAGCAAAGGCGAAACGCGAACTTGAAGAGCACAAAGAACACTTAGAAGAGTTGGTCACAGACCGAACCTACCAGCTGCAAAAGACCAATGAGAAGCTGAACATCGAGGTAGGGAACCACGCTAAGGCTCGTAACGCCGCAGAACAAGCAAGCCGCGCAAAATCCGCTTTCCTTGCGACGATGAGTCATGAAATACGAACGCCGATGAACGGTGTATTAGGTACTGCAAGATTGCTCAAAGATACCGGGTTAGACCCGCTGCAATCCGGCTATGCAGACATCATTAACCGCAGCGGTAAGAACCTACTCGCGATTTTGAATGACGTGTTGGATTACTCAAAGATTGAAGCAGGGCATTTAGAAATCCGCACGGCGTCGTTTGATCTTCATCAGATGGTTCAAGATACCTACCAATTGATGGAAGGGCGTGCCGCTGAGAAGAAGCTGAACTTTGATTTCCATATTGAAAGTGATGTGCAACGCTATTGGCGTGGTGACGTAACGCGAATCAGCCAAATCTTGAATAATTTGGTCGGTAACGCGATTAAGTTTACGGAAAGTGGCTCGGTCGATATCTTTATCAGCTTAGATATCGAAGATGAAAATCGAGTGATGTTTGAAGTGTCAGATACAGGTGTCGGTATTGATGCTAGCGAACAAGCTTGTCTGTTTGATGCCTTTACCCAAACCGATAGCGGTCGCAACAAAACCGGCGGCACAGGGCTTGGATTAGCGATCAGTAAAAGCATCATGTTGGCAATGAACGGGGATATTGGCGTTCATTCTGAAGAAGGCGAGGGTAGCCAGTTCTGGTTCTCACTGCCACTTGAAGCCGGTGAGAAGATAGAAACGAAAGTACCGATCATTGAAGCGTGTATTCGAGCGAAGGTACTTCTAATTGAAGACAACCCCGTAAACTGCATCGTTGCTGAAGGCTTTTTGCATAATCTAGGCCACGAGGTTGTGATTGCGACAACCGGACAAGAAGCGAGAGCCATATTCAGTGAGCAAGAGTTCGATATTGCGCTGGTGGACATTAACTTACCCGACTGCGATGGCGTCGAGTTAATTCAACAACTCAAAGACGATGCGCTTCAGCATAAAAGTGAAGAAGACGTAATTCGAAAAGTACCCCCAATGATCGCAGTATCGGCTCATGTGTTTAACGAAGAAGTGGAAAGCTATTTGTCGTCTGGCTTTGATGGATTCTTACCTAAGCCGTTAGAGAAGGAAGCATTATCGGAATTGATTGTTGAGCAGTTGGACGGTCACACGCTGTTGCTGCCTCAGCCGGATCCGTCAGATGCTGTTTGCTGTCAGCTAAACTCTAAACCTCAGGAAACCGAGCTAGACTTATCAGCATTGGCATTTGCAAGCTCGACACAACGAGCAAACCAAGACGCGGAACATAATCAAGGAGAACCGATTGTGCAGATGATTAACCCTAAGATTATCAAAGACGACTTGGCCATTCTCGGTCGAGAAAAAATAGTGCAGATTGTTGGGTTGTTTGACCAAAGCAGCCAAGTCACTCTCGATGAACTGATTGTGGCAAGTGCCGCTGACAACGCTCGTGAAATTAAGTCTTTAGCTCATAAACTGAAAGGGTCTGCCGGCAGCCTAGGATTATCTGCACTGTTTGCTTTATGCCAGAGCATTGAAGCGAGCGAGGATCCATTACTTCAATATCGCGATAATGCAGACTCATTACCTGAATTGGTGAAAGACTCGTTAGCAGCGCTCCGAGAGCAACTATAGAGTGGCTATTGGGCGGAAAGCCCCAAAATAAGAACAGAAAACAAAAAGCAGGCTATTTCTCCGTTTTAATATGAAGAAGTGACCTGCTTTTTTATTGTCGAATAAGAATCTAAGTAAGGCTTTCAAGGAACGGCTCTAAGCCATCTTGATATGTCCAGCAGCTTTGATCTTAACGTGAACCATATTGCCTTGTAGGTAGCTTAATGGAATCTCGCTGCGTTCAATGATCGCGACATTATCGCTGCATGCGCCAGCTTCAATCGCCAGTTGCTTTGATTGCGCTTCCAAGCCCTTTAAGGTCTCTTCACGTGATGCTGGGTCAATCGGTACGATCTTATCGAATTGACCTGATATTTCACCCAACGCAACACCAATCGCATTAGCCACTTCAAAGTGCTCAGGACGAACCACTTGGCTCACACCTTCAAAATGATCTGGGAATAGGGCACTACCACCACCAACCATGATTACGGGTACACTCGCCGCAGAGGTCTTCATCTTATCGATGCCTTCTTCAACATCCGTGACCATTTGTTGATAAATCTTGCTTGCTTGTTCGGCTGAAACACCAATCTCATCACTCAGTTGATGTTCTGCCTGCCACTGCATTTGTCCTGTTTTGAGTGCAATATCGGTGAGCGTAAGTTCATCACCACCAAAGCTACGCGCCGTTTGCGTCAAGGTATGGCCAACACTTTCTGGGCCTAGCTCTATACGCTGCTGTTCAAAGCGAACCTTGGTACCACCACCAATGGCTAACGCCAAAATATCAGGCATACGGAAGTTGGTTCTCACTTCACCGATTTCTACTGCTAAGCTCGATTCTCTTGGGTAGCCGTGAGTCAGTACGCCGATATCAGACGTAGTGCCGCCCACATCGACCACAATCGCGTCTTTTAACTTAGTTAAGTGACTCGCTCCACGAATCGAGTTTGTTGGCCCACAAGCCACGGTAAGAATCGGGTACATCAATGCGAACTGCTGTGACATCAGTGTTCCGTCGTTCTGACCGAAATAAGGCGTGGTGTGGATTTCATGATTGATGAGTGCACTGCAAAAGCCGTCAACGAATCGTTTTGCTGTCCCTTGCAGAGCCGCATTGAGGATAGTGGCGTTCTCACGCTCTAAAAGCCCTAAACTGCCCACTTTATGGGATAACGATAGGTTCACGCCCGGAAGTTCTTGTTGAATCCATTCTGCTGCTTGAAGCTCCTGGTCGCCGTTGACGGGAGAGAACACTCCGCAGATAGCAATGGAATCCACTTGGCCTTTCATTTTCTGGCAAAGCTCGCGGATCTCAGACTCTTGAATGTCGGCAATCAACTGGCCGTCATATTCATAGCCGCCGTGTGCTTGGTAGAAGTGCTGACCAAGCAGGTTTTGCCACGCTTCACTCCAACCACAAAGGGGCGGGACGCTATCACCACTGGGAAGCGCTAAGCGAATCATGCCGACTCTGTCTAAGCCTTTTCGTTCAACGATTGCGTTGGTGCATTGAGTCGTGCCAAGCATCGCGTGTTTCACTTGCTGACCATCAATGTTTGCTTGGTTTAATAGCGCAGAAATCGCGTTGTCGATCCCTGTTGAAACATCATGTGTGGTTGCGGTTTTTACTTTGGCAATCACATTTAAGTCTGCGTCGAGCAGCACACCGTCGGTATTGGTGCCACCTACGTCAATGCCCAAACGGCAGTAATCAAGCGTAATGTTTGTCATGCGACTACCTCTTCAATGCAGACTTTAGTTGTTCAATGGTTTGATACTCGACGGTGTAGCCAAAGTAACCCGGGCCCGCGACTTCAATACCTTTGTCAGTGCGCCATTTGGGGTCGCAAGGGTAAGCGATAAGGTCGATGCGCTGCCCGTAACGAAGTTGTTCGGTTGTGATTGGCTTACCCGTTTCATGATCCAAGATCGAAATAAGATCCGGTGTTGATGCCAGCAGGTTATCTTGACTCATGTCTGCGCGGCTTGTACCTTTGTGCGCGAGAAGTAATTCGTTTTGGAACTGCACAAACACGTTATCGACGCCGGTATCTTCAAACTGAGCCAGCTTTTCAATCACGACACCACCTGTTGCAAAACCACCATCGGTTTCACGTTGAATATCAACAATCTTGCCACTGATGATGGTATGGCCGCCGACAATGTCTAATACGGCCTGTGTGCCACTTTTATTGTTGTCGTTCGCCAGTCTAATCGCTTCACCAATCTTCATTGCTTGGGTCAGTGTCGCAGGCAGTGCACTGCGTTTTAGGTTCTTACCGTTCATTGGGTAATCGCACATTGCTGCAGAGCCACCCATCTGTTCGGTAATCGGCCTCGCAAACTTTTCAGACCAAATACCGTCAATCGGATAAAGCGTGACGACATTGCCACGCTCATCGGCCAATGTGTTCGGTGCCGAAGGGAGACCATCAAGAAAGAAGGTCACCATCTGAGCTTCTGGGAACGCACGTCCCATCGCATCACAATCGATCACAGGAATGTTCTTTTGTGCTGCAACGAGAATTGGAATCAATGAATTGAAGCCGCCTACTTCGATAGGAAACGTTGCTGCTACTTCAGTGCCGAGCGCTTTTTCCATCGCTTCGAAAGCAATCAACATTTGATCTTTCGAATTGAGTTTCTCTACTGCGACTGTTGGTGCGCCAATCATTGAAGAGGGCACTGTCATCCAATCGTCTTGCACGTCTTCTAAAGGAATCATGCGTACAGGGTGCTTTGCCGTTGCAATGGCTACTTTCGCCATCAAGGCACCGCTGTATGGGTCACCGCCGCCGCCAGTACCTAATACCGTCGCACCCAGCGCGATATCATCAATCATTTGTTCAGTAATAATCACAACTACTATTCCTTATCACTTGAAGGAGAAAGCTTCATTAGGGCGAGGTAAATCACACCAGCGGCAAGAATGCCGTCTAACGCCGAGATGCTGGTGAACGAAAACAGGTTGAAAAACTCTGGTGCAGTACAAGCGCTGAATGCAGTACCAAATGCCCAAGAAGCCAAGCCTTTAAACATCCAAGCTGGAACTTGTTGGATGTTCTCAAAGCTCATTTTTGTCGAATCTAAAACATAATATTGAACGATGTAGACACCCGCAGCAGGCGCAATGGTTACGCTGAGTAGCATTAAGAAGTCGGTAAACTTGTTCACCATGCCGAGCTGAGCAATGCCAATGCCGACGATGGTCATGATCACAACCAGAACAGGGCGCGGAATCTTAGGTAGAACCATCGACATGCATAAGCCGCCAGAGGTCAGGTTGCTACTGTTGGTCGTCCATTGTGCGAACACCAGCACGATGATAGCTGCCATGCCTAAACCTAAGGTGAAGAAGACCTCAACTAGGTCGTCGGTGCCGGTCATTTTGGTCAAGATCAATGCGATAAGAATGATGGCACTGTTGCCGACGAGGAAACCGATACCCGCTCCTAAAATCGCATCACGGCGTGTTTTGGCGTAGCGAGCAATATCAGGTGCAGCAACCGCAGCTAGAATCCAGATAGACATAACAAAAGAGATGGCTTGGCCAAGCGTCAAAGGATCTTCAATCGATGGCGCTGCGCCACCTTGATAATCAGCAGCCATAAACAAACCGATGGTAATCAACGTCACCATCAATGGAACAGAATAGGTACTGAGTTTGCCTAAAGCACGAACGCCATAGATAGCCGTCATCATCATTAACACACTGCCGCCAATAAGAGCGGTGAGGTGTGAAATTATGATGTCGTATTTCGCCAGTGCATCGACCATGATGAAAGCGAAGAAATCAGCCTGGAATGCGAACCAGCCGACTAATGAGATGCCGTTGATGAAGCCAAGAATTTTACCGCCGTTACGGCCAAATACCGCGCTGCTCACCAGCGGGGTAGACACGCCAGCTTGAAAGCCAATGTTGGCACACAGCATCGCGATGATCGCCAATAAGCCTGAACCAATAAACGTGGCAAGCAGTGCGTCTTCAAAACCAATACCGCTGCTTAGAATCGAGCCGAGAAACAGTCCCGAAATGTCGATGCCGATTGCCAACCAAATAAGGCTGATGACCCACCAAGATCGTTTGGCCTTCTCGGGAACGGGTTCCAACTCGAAGTCATCTATCTTTTTGTGGCTGTGTGTTGCTTCGGGTTTATTCACGTAAGCTTCTGCCGCCATAGTGCCATCCATGCATTGTTATTCCATAAGTGTGAATAAAGCATACTGATGTATTTATTGTTAATAAATGAATATAATCAGATGTAAACATAACAAAAAACAAATGTGAGTGGCAAAGTGAATCCAAACAATAAGTTAGATAAAAGAGACCTACGTAGATTAGAGCTTTTTTGTGAAATTGTTGAACAAGGAGGCATCAATCAGGCGGTCGCAAGCACTGGGATTAGTCAACCAGTGCTGAGTAATCAGCTTATTGCCTTGGAAAAAAGCTTAGAATTAACATTATGCCAACGTGGTCGACGTGGTTTTAAGCTGACTCATGAAGGTGAGCAAGTGTATAAATATGCGAACCAACTAAAATCGACCTTAACCGACTTCGCTTATAAGTTACGAGGTGTACAGACGGAACTCTCTGGGCATGTGCGAATTGGATGTTTGGATAACACCGTCACTTTGCCTTATAACCCACTTCCCAAAGCGATCGAGACGTTTTACCAACGCAGTAACAGTGTTGAGGTGAGTGTTGATGTCGGGGATTTCACCCAGTTGAATGAGAAGTTAGCAAAGAACCAGATTGATATGATGATAGTGGTTCTAGGGTCACATCAAAAATCAGCGTTTCAACATAAATACCCACTGTTTGAAGAGCACAGTTATCTGTATGCGCGTAAGGATCTAGCTGAGAAGATCATGGACAAGGATTTCTCATTGGATGGCTGTCGTATCAACATGGGTGGCTATGCCAAAGATGAGATGTTCAGATTGCTTAATATTGAACAGTACGATTCAGTAAAGCCTTTTGATGGTTGGCATGTAGAGTCGGGGGTGATTCTAACCTTGGCTGGCACACACTTGAGTTTTTTACCGTCTCACTTAATCGACCGTGGCCATTATGACCAAGCTTTGATTCCACTTCAGCCTGAGAAATGGAGCCTTAAGAGCCAGTTTTACGTGGTGCTAAAGCAGCCTGTGGATTCCCTTTCCCCTGCCGCGCGTGCGTTTTTTGATGAGTTACACCAACTGGAAACATCGGACTCAAACTAGGGACTCCTTTGTTTCTAAATCATACTGAAGGTACTTACCTTCGCTTATAGAAAAACCCTCCGAGTGAGGTGCCCAGAGGGTTTTTATCCATTTAAAGTTCTAGGCTAACTCGCTTGCTGGTCTTAATTCGATTAACGGTTCTCAAAGCGGTTGTAGTCCAACAGGCCAAATTCAATTGGTTGGTCTTTCTTATACCAACGATGAACGCGGTCACTGAACGGCCAAAACTCGCTAGAGCTGCGTCGTACTGCAAACTTATCAAGTAGCGCTACATAATCTTCTTCTGAATTTATCTTCTGCAACACCGATACGAGAGTGGGTATTTGCTCTTCTGTTAATGATAAATATGCGGCTGGATAGCTTCCTATAACGCCTCTAACTAACGTTAAATCATCATTGGCGTAATCTCTGTTACCTTCTTCATCAAATAGGCTCGAGATGTTGCTGTGGGCGTTATTGTGAATGAGCGTAAATAACTGTTCTTTACCGTTCTCGCCTTCAATCATGATCATGATGAGCTGAGGTACATGGCGTAAGCCTTCCCCTCGAATCAAATTAACTTGACTCAATAAGGCTTCATTTTTTTTACTAAAGCCTGTCTCGACGATGTCGAATCGGTTATCGAGTACAGGTTCTAGTTTTTCTTCAATCATGTTGAGCAGTTCACGCTTAGGATCGGCTGTTTTGTAAACCACGTTTGTCGGCTGCTCGAAAGGTGCGATGTTACGTTGCAGGAAGTCACTTAATTGCACGCTCTGGTTTTTGTACCAGCTTGAATGCTCAATGTGTCGAACGTCTTTAGGAAGAAGAGTTAAGAAGTTACTTTCACCTTCTAAACGTAAGAAGTCCATGAACATGCGTGTAATTAGTTGGTGGCCAAAATTACCGTAAACATCAAAACCGGCAACAAGGAGGTAATGGATTCGCTCTAATAAGGCGTAATCTAGAATCCAGGCTGTTTTAGGTTGCGGGCCGACCAATCCTTGGACAACAGAGGCGCTATCAAAATGTCTAAAGATGGTCAGCGCTGCATTTCGGTTAGTACCATTACCGTCCCAAATAATGCTTGTATCTAAGTTTACACCGCTCCCAAACCATTGGTTGGTGAAGTCTGATTTCGCATTGAGGTATCGTGCTTGTTGCTTCGCGTATCTTACCCAATTCGTTACCGGTACTGTGTTGCTTGTAAGCTCACTAGGTAGCTTTAAGTTTTTCTTTTGACTTGCGTAGAAGGCATTTATTTCTGGTAAATCGGCTTTCTCTGGATCGATAAAAAATACCCAAAAGCGGTCATTAATTACGTTGAGAGCGAGTTGACCACGACACACTGGTCCTTTAATAAAGGCCATAATGGTGTTTTGCGCATTGTCTAACATGAAGTGGAAGCGCGAGTTAACTGGTATCGCTTCGAAAGACGTCATGGGGTTAGCTGACACGTCTATATCATAGCTAGGAAGTTGTTTTACCTTGTAATCCGCATCAACAAACCATGTTTTCCAGTTTTGTAGACGTTCTTTATTCAATGCGAAAGGCATGTGAGTTTTGTCGACAATAGTGCCTTGCTCGGGTATTAGTCGATAGTAAACACGTCCAACTTTTGGATCGTCGTAAGGGCGACGAGTGCTAATGCGTTGAACGGCTTCGCCTGGAGGCGTGGCAGAGCGGACAAGCGTAAAAAAGCGAGTTGGCTGAGATAGGTCAGAGAAATACAGGTGTGATAAAAATAGGTGCTCGTAGATGTAGCGAGCGGAAAGTTGGCTCTTAAGGTCACTTTCATTAAAAAGGTTTTCATAGGTATCGACCAACGCTTGTTCACTGTCATTGAGGGGAATATGGACATTCATCAGTGCACCATTTTCCAGCCAACTCATTAAGGTCGCATATTCCGTTTTATCTAAGTTAGGCATACCATAAGGCATCCCCCAAGTCGGGTAATCTCTTTCGTATTGAGCATATTCTTCAATAGTCGGACACTGTTGATCGCGATTGGTTGAAAAATCGAACCCTTCTAATTGCGTTTGATCGGGAAGAGGGTGGTTTTCTTTCTGCGTCAACATTCGAGAGACAAGACCTGCATCGAGGTTTGCGGTTGAATTCTGCATACGTTCGTTTAGCACAGGGTGGAAGCTTGCATCGCGCCACTCTTGCGTAGTGATTGCGTCTTCGAATAAACGAGTTGGAGCAGAGGCCGTTAAACGAGTGCCTTGGTAGACGAGTGTTTTGCTCGCACCTCGGTCTATGCCTTCCACAGACGACATTTTGAGTTGGCAAGGAGCGTCGTAACACGCGTGACAAACTACACAGCGGTTATCAATGATGGGCTTCACTTCGTCAATGAAGTGCTGGGCTTGAGCCGAGAGAATAGGGGCTTGGCGATCACGTACTTGTTGTTCACCAAACAGTTCGTCGAAGTTTAAACCCGCGTAGACGGCACAACCTGAGAAGACGCTAACAAAAGCTAAAATGAAGAGTTTTTTCAAATTCATACGTATTTAAATATTAGGCATTTTCTATAATTATATCGAAAATGATTGAAAATGCTCATGTTCTAACAATTTTGTAGACAAGATCTTGATGGGACGAGTGACTTGTCGATGCGCGTTACTCGCTTGTGATCAGAAATTGGAGTTTCAAGATAGCTAGATTTAAGCCCCAAGAGCTAAAAGCTAGCAGTTAAGAGTTAAGAGTTAAGAGTTAAGAGCTAAGACTCATTGATTGACGTAACAAACAGAGAAGGGGACAGACAATCGCTCAAACTCTTTGATCCAGCGCCACTGGTTGTCTTGCAGTTTATCGCCAGGGCCTTTGACTTCAATCCAATGAAACTCATCGCCCTTGAACGCAATCAAATCCGGCATCCCAGTTCTAAATAGCTTTAAGTCACTCAATATCACTTTGAAGAGGTCTACAACCAAGGCATTTGGAATTGAAGCCATGCCATGTTCGATGAGTGCCTTAGGAAAATAATTCCAATGAACAAAGGGGTTCGCGATACCTTGCTTTTCATCGTAAGTATTGAGCAAATGGTTCAGCCCATGTTTGGATATCGTTTGAAACACGGCTTCAATCTGTTCGGCTCGCTTGTCTACGAAATCTGAATGGTACAGATCCAATGGTCGATGTTGGTAACGATTGATAAAGGCGCCTTCAATGTCTGCGAAAATGACATCCCAGAAAGCCAAACCAAACAAGCCACACAGAAAACTGTTTTCTGAAAAGTAGACGTCCCAACCTTGGTTCTCAAAATGCTGCTTTACCGCAAGCTCGACTCGAGTTTGGCTGAGGTCTAATTCCAGTTTTAACTCTTTGCAGCTCGGCTTTATGGTTCGTGAAACTTTGTGCCCCTGTTTCCGTAGCAGCCGGTCTTCAAGCTTAATAGCGATTTCCAACTCTGACACATCCGATGGAGTAGCTTTCATTTGCGTGACAATGTCACACATTAAGTCTAGCGTACCTTGCTTATCATAGATGCGTGCAAGTCGTTCTCTGCTCGGAGGAAGTGTAGATTGTCTGAACCAAAAGATAGCTTGGTCGTTTAGATTAAGCCTTTCAAGATCGCGAGCAATATCATTGATCAAACGCGATCGTTTTCTGGCAATACTTCTGTGTTCTGATTCTTCAGGAATCGCATTTAAAATCAGTTCCAGAAACTCGCCATCTTTGCGGTCACCTTCTGAAGACAAGCGTTGAATATCGCGCATCTGGATTAATTGATTGAGCTGATCCCTAGAGGTGAAGAAGCGGTGTTGCTTGCTTAATGGGTAGTTCTCAAAGGTGTTTAGCCCAAGGTCGCTTAACACGAACTGACTTAAGTCTTGATAGGTGTTGGCAAAGAACAGCAACAGTAATACATCAATCACTTGAGATTCGATGACGTAAATACAGTCGAAAGAGAGGTTTTGAAATTGATCAAAAGGTTGCTGATCAAGCCGTAACAACAGCTCGTCTTTCTTGGCATTTCTATGGCTCTTAAGGGCGGGGAATACACTCAACAGCTCTGGTTTGGTGAGCAAGTGAAACCCGATCTCGACCTTACTAATGACGAGGTGATGCTGTTCTTCGGGATGACTTAACGCAATAAAGCCTGAGCTGTTTAGCTCTTGCAGTACGGTCTTTAGATCTGGGATCTCAACATAGTTGAGTTTATCGCTGCGAAACCAACGGCCTTTACGAGAAAGCAAACGAACCATTAGGCATTGGCTTGAAACAGAAAGACGTTTGTATGCGGACAACCAACGACATTCATCATCACTCAGAAGATCGGGGTAGAGCGTTTGAGCGTGTTCAACCAGTCGATTGAAGTTGTCGAGATAATAAGTGGGGGAGAGCTGAAGAGTGGTTTCGGTCGTCAATGGAGAAGTCGCTTGATACAAAAAGAGCCTAACCCTAAGGTTAAGCTCTTCAGTAACAAATTCAATCTTTTCTGTTGATTAAGCTTGTGATGCTTTTAGTTCAGCAACTTTAGCTTCAGAGATTGGTTTAGTGATGATTGCTAGAACAATACACACTGCCATCATAACTGCAGAGATTGTGTAAGCTAGGCCGTAACCTTCGCCGTTTGACATTGAGAAGCCAACAACTGCTGCACCGATAGCGCCGCCGATACCCCATGCCGTGTAAAGCACGCCGTAGTTAGTACCGTAGTTTTTCAGGCCGTAGAACTCAGCAGTTAGTGTTGGGAATACTGCTAGAAGCGTACCGTAACCAACCGCTGCGATAGCCGTACCAATGATTAGCGTGAATTCAGAGTTGAACGTAGCGAATAGAGCCATGTTCGCGCCTTGAAGGATGAACGCTAGAAGTAGAGTACGTACGCCACCGATTTTATCTGCAAGCATACCCGCAGCAACACGGCCGCCTGAGTTGAATACTGCAAGGATAGACGCTAGGTAAACTGCGTTTGGCAGGTTAGCTTGAACGCTAGCAATTGTAGTGATGTTACCGATGATCATTAGACCAACAGATGCAGCGAATGCGTACATGATCCATAGAGAGTAGAACTGAGGAGTCTTCAGCATTACTTTCCAAGTAAGGTCTTCAGTCTTCTTAACCGCTTTAGGAGCTTGGCCTGCTTTTACTTTAGGCTCAGCTGGCGTGTAATCCGCTGGTGGGTTGTTGATTGTTGCTGCTAGAGGTACTGCGATTGCAAGTACACCAACACCAAGAATCATAAAGCTAGTTTGGATACCCATGCTGTCGATTAGCGCAGAAGTTACTGGTGCTAGGTAAATAGCCGCAAGACCGAAGCCTGCTGCGATAAGACCGTTAACCATACCTTTCTTAGAAGAGTGGAACCACTTCATTGCTGATGGAGACAGACATGCGTAACCGAAGCCGATACCTGCACCTGTTATAATACCGAACGTGATGTTCAGCATCATAGGCGTTGTAGCGAAACCAGAAGCAATCATACCTAGGCCTGTAAGCGCTGTACCTAAGATAAGGATCTTACGTGGACCCATACGGTCTTGTAGGATGCCCGCAACAAGAAGACAAACAGAGAATGTGATAGTTGCAATAGCGTAAGGTGAAGATGCTTCAGCAGCACTCCAACCAGCTTCAGTTACTAGCGCTTTGTTAAATACACTCCAAGCATACAGGATGCCAAGACAAAGGTTGATACAGAAGCCTGCTAGCAGGATACGTGTTGCTTTATCAATCTTGCTCATTTTTATTCTCAGTTTTGTCATCGGTTAGTGGAGAGCCACTTAACTAAAGACGGGTTATTGTGATTGTTTCTTCAAAATTAGTTTGCGTTTATCAACAGATAGCGCAAAAGAGCGCGGATTATAACCAATTAAAAAGTGATTGGAATCTCTTTTTCCATTTTTGGTAAATTAAATTCAATTTGTTAATAAGTTGTTTTTCATTGGTTTTTGAAATGTTTTTAACACCTCTCTATTTTGTTCTTTTTCGCTCTGTCTTCTTATTATTTCAGGGATTTTGAGGTGATGGTTTTTGAATAGACGCGTATTGCGTGCGGATATCACAGAGTTACAAATAATTTTAATTAATTTCCAAGGTTAAATTTGTGTAACAAAATAAATCGTAACAGCGCTTTGCTCATATGAGACAAGGAGTAACGGAGTTTTATTAAAAACAGAATGTTAAGCAATTGTTAAGGGTGATTTTTGTTAGTACTTTTGCTTACATTTTGTTCGATTGGAGGGGTTGTGTTGTCCGTAAAAAGTGGGAAAATGGTATGCAAACTGAGATTCCAAATTTGAAAGGATGCGTTTCCAACTTATGGTGAGGCGAGTATTATGAAACTGTTTTTAATTTTATTGATGTCAATTTCTGGTGGTGTAGCGGCAGCTGACCATATTCACTCTTTCCTATTCGGCTTCTATGTTGCGGCTCTAGCAGTTGGTAGTTGCTACTGGCTTGCATTCCGCAGTACGCGTTTCCCACAGTTGGCATTAGTGCTATTGATGTGTGGCTTTTTTGCGAAAATTGCAGTGACTGTTATCGGTGTTTCTTGGGGTATCTCGAACGATATCATTCAATCGCCGTTCATTTTCTCATTGTCATACCTGTTCTTCTTAGTGGTTGTGTCTTACGTTTGGTTTGCATACCGCGATAAATTGACGCTAAAACAACGCGCTAAGAAGGTAGAAGAGTCTCGCAAGCAAGCGGCTGCATAATTCGATTTGATTCTTAAAAAGCCTTCTTCGGAAGGCTTTTTTGCTCCTGCCTACCTGAACTCTATTATTTGGTTATGACGGCAGATAAAAGAAACCCCAGTATGGTGACATACTGGGGTTACTTGTTATGTATCTATTATCTAGTAGTTACCATCTACCAAAGACTACTCTGAAGGTGTGTTATTTCTTCATCATCTTAGCGAGATCGGCGAACGGGTTGTGTGTCGCTGACTGATGATCATCTAAACTCGCTTTTGCATCCACACCATAACGCTCATGGTCAGTGTATTTTGAATGCTCATGATCGTGACAGTACAGGCACAGTAGCTCCCAGTTGCTGCCATCTTCAGGGTTGTTTGTATGGTCGTGATCCACGTGGTGAACGGTAAGCTCTCGGAGGTTTGAGTAAACAAATTCGCGCGCACATTTACCACAAACCCAAGGGTACAGTTTTAGTGCTTTTTCGCGGTAGCCTTTCTCTTGGCGAGCATACGCTGCACTCGAACCTGTGAAATCAGAAGACATTGCCAAATCCTTATCAATTGTAATACCCCGATTTTATCACAGCTTTCTTGAAGCTGTCGGTATGTCGTTCGTAAAATCATTGCTAAATGATGCAGTGGACTTATCGATATTAGATTGAAGTTTGAATACAGACTTACCTTCTACACACTAACGCTTAAGCGGGTTATGTCTTTCTGGAATAAGCCATGCTTAACAGTTTGAAAATAAATCGTATTCAGGGGTTTTAACCGCAGGCATGTGACCTAATATCAGTTTGTGAGACCCTATATTAATAAGGAAATATCATGTCAGAACAATACACTCCGCCAAAAGTTTGGGTTAATGATACTGCTGGTGGTAACAAGTGGGCAAACATCAATAGTCCTGAATCTGGAGCTCGCTTTGATAAAGAGCTTCCTGTTGGTGACCATGCTTTTCAATTGTATTCTCTTGGCACACCTAACGGTCAAAAAGTCACTATCTTGCTGGAAGAGTTGTTAGCGGCGGGTGTTAAAGAAGCTGAATATGATGCGTACTTGATCAACATCGGTGAGGCTGATCAGTTCTCTTCTGGCTTTGTTGGCGTGAATCCAAACTCCAAAATACCAGCACTTGTCGACAAGTCTGGTGACGAAGACGTGAATGTATTCGAATCGGCATCTATCTTGATGCATCTAGCAGAAAAATTTGGTCACTTCTTACCAAAAGAAGGGGCAGCAAGAACGCAAACCATTAACTGGTTGTTCTGGGCACAAGGTTCTGCGCCATTCCTAGGTGGTGGTTTTGGTCACTTCTACGCTTACGCGGATGAAAAGCAAGAGTACCCAATTAACCGCTTCGCAATGGAAGCTAAGCGTCAACTAGATGTGTTAGACAAGCAACTTGCTAACAGCACTTTCGTTGCGGGTGAAGAGCTGTCTATTGCAGATATCGCGATTTGGCCTTGGTACGGTAACTTAGTACTTGGCAAAATTTACGACGCAGCCGAATTTCTACAAGTTGAGTCTTACACCAACGTTGTGCGCTGGGCGAAGCAGCTAGAAGCGCGTGAAGGTTTCCAACGCGGCCGAGTGGTTAATCGTTCATTTGGCGAAGAGTGGGAGCAAGTACCAGAACGCCATTCCGCAGAAGACATCGACCGTGTTTTAAAACTACGCCCGTAGTGATTTAAAGAAATAGTCAATATCACTAGAGTTTGTTTTCGATTCGTTCGAGTAACAAACTCTAGTTTTCCCATTTCAAATTGATCCTTCCGAAAGCAAGCTCACCTATTTAGGTTTGGCTATTAAAGGCGGTTTAGGTATAAACTTGCGACATCATAATTCTAAAGGATGGTGCCATGTACCACGGTCATATCTATTTCCCTCTGCGATTTGCAGAGCAAGCAGAAACACTGCGTCAGAAAATCCTCTCAGAGCGCAAAGATGTGTTAGAAACTTTCCCATTAATACAGCGTTTGGTTGGTCCACATAAGATGCCAATGTTTGAGATTCACTTTGCGAACAAAGAGTCGGGCATTGTTGAATGGCTTGAGCAAGAACGCGGTGATATGTCGGTGCTTATTCACCCTGTAACTGGCGGTGAAGAAACTTTGGATCACACAGTACGAGCGATCTGGCTTGGTCGTGAATTGGGTGTCTTTGAAGAAACGCTTACTAGCTAATCAAATATACCAATATTGCACTTAACTCATTCCGACCGGAAAATACATGAACAATAAAAAGGCTCCTCAAATGAGGTAATGCCGATCAGTTAA
>NZ_JBFRTR010000107.1:0-18662 GCF_041474215.1 Vibrio sp. 10N.222.52.C12 | reverse complement strand
AACTTACCCATATCCAAACCTCTGTCATCCAAGCTTTT
The DNA here is from genome assembly GCF_041474215.1 of Vibrio sp. 10N.222.52.C12. Taxonomy (NCBI): domain Bacteria; kingdom Pseudomonadati; phylum Pseudomonadota; class Gammaproteobacteria; order Vibrionales; family Vibrionaceae; genus Vibrio; species Vibrio sp. 10N.222.52.C12. Next base: position 18,624 of record NZ_JBFRTR010000107.1, on the reverse strand, counting down.
CTCTAGTATAAAAAAAGCCAACTTTTTCAAAACTAGAAGAAGTTGGCTTAGTTGTTCGAATTATTTGATGAAGCTTATTTAATATGGATCTTTAGATACAAAAAAAGCGCAACTCATAAACAAGTTGCGCTTAAGCCTGTCACAGGCTGAACCGGTTTAAATAGGCTCTAGACTTGCACGTGCAAGCAAGATACTGCGTGTACGTCATCGCCTTGGATAGTTGGCTTAGTTTGCGCACACGCCTCTGTTGCTTGTGGGCAACGTGTACGGAACACACAACCTGATGGAGGATTGATTGGCGATGGTAAATCACCTTCCAACATCTGAATCGTTTTGTTGCGCTCTAGACGAGGGTCTGGAATCGGAACGGCAGACATCAACGCTTTGGTGTACGGGTGCTTAGGGTCAGAGAATAAGGCATCTGATTCACCAAGCTCTACCGCGTTACCTAGGTACATCACCAAGACACGGTCAGAAATGTGTTTAACCACTGACAAATCGTGCGCGATGAATACCAAAGACAAACCAAGTTCTTTCTGTAGCTCTTTCAGAAGGTTAACTACTTGAGCTTGGATAGATACATCGAGTGCAGAAACCGGTTCATCACAGATGATCATCTTAGGCTTCAAGATAAGCGCACGTGCAATACCAATACGCTGACACTGACCACCAGAGAATTCATGTGGGTAACGGTTGATTACGTTTGGTAGTAGACCAACCTTTGCCATCATCTCTTTAACTCTGTCCTTCACTTCTTGTTTAGAAAGTTCAGGAAAGAAAGTCTCTAGAGGCTCAGCAATGATATCGCCTACTGACATACGTGGGTTAAGCGACGCTAGCGGGTCTTGGAAGATCATCTGAATCTCTTTACGAGTCTCACGACGCTTCACTTCCTGCATCTTAGTTAGGTCTTGACCTAACCACATCACTTGCCCTTCAGTCGCTTCAACCAAGCCGATAATCGCACGGGCAAAAGTCGACTTACCACAACCAGACTCACCTACTACACCAAGCGTTTCGCCTTCGTAAAGGTGAACATCAACCCCATCAACCGCTTTAAGGTTTGATGGTTTTGCCCAAGGCCAAGCAGACTTAGCTGCAATGCTAAAGTGAACTTTCAGGTCTTTAATATCTAATAGTAATTCTTTACTCATTTTGTCCAAGTCTCCCAATCTGAAAAACAAGCACGCTGACGGTCTTTAGCAAATGGCTGCAAAATCGGTGCTTCTTGCTTACAACGGTCCATTACACGGTGACAACGGTCTTGGTAAGGACAACCTGTTGGTAGGCGAAGTAAGTTAGGTGGGTTACCTGGAATCGTCGGTAGAATTTCACCTTCGGTATCCAAACGAGGAATCGCTTTAAGCAGGCCTTCCGCATATGGGTGACTTGGCTCGTAGAAGATTTCATCAACCGTGCCGTATTCCATTGTACGACCCGCGTACATCACAAGTACTTTGTCACATGAGCCAGCAACAACACCCAAGTCATGGGTGATCATGATGATTGCCGTATTGAACTCATCTTTAAGTTCGTTCAGCAATTCCATGATTTGCGCTTGAATGGTTACATCCAGTGCCGTTGTTGGTTCATCAGCGATAAGCAATTTAGGACGACACAGCAGTGCCATTGCGATCATCACACGCTGACGCATACCGCCCGAAAATTCGTGCGGATACATGGTGATACGTTTACGAGCTTCAGGAATTTTCACCGCTTCCAGCATGCGTACTGATTCTTCAAACGCTTCTGCTTTACCCATGCCTTTATGCAGCATAAGTACTTCCATCAGCTGATCACTTACTTTCATGTAAGGGTTCAGTGAGGTCATTGGATCTTGGAAGATCATCGCGATTTGTTCAGCACGAACCTTGTTCAGTGCTTTTTCAGGCAGGTTGAGAATTTCATTGCCTTCAAACTTTGCACTGCCTGAGATGATGCCGTTCTTAGCCAGCAGCCCCATCAGTGCAAATACCGTTTGTGATTTACCTGAACCCGACTCACCAACAATACCTAGCGTTTCGCCTTGGTTAAGTGAGAAGTTCAAGTCGTTTACTGCGGTTACGATACCATCTTGCGTGGTAAATTCAACGCGCAGATCTTTGACATCTAATAAGCTCATTATTGCTTCCTTAATCTTTTATAGCTTTTAATTGCTATTTCGTTATCTGTCTTTTGGATCAAGCGCGTCGCGCAGACCATCACCTACGTAGTTAAAGCAGAACAGCGTAACTACCATGAATGCCGCAGGGAATGTCAATTGCCAGATTGCAACTTCCATTGTTTGCGAACCTTCTTGAAGCAATGCGCCCCAGCTTGTCATAGGCTCTTGAACACCAAGACCAAGGAAAGATAAGAATGATTCTGTAAGGATCATGCTTGGAATAAGCAGCGTAGAATAAACCGCTACGATACCCAGTACGTTCGGTACGATGTGACGTGTAATGATCTTCCATTTGCTTACACCACATACGTGTGCAGCTTCAATGAACTCTTTACTACGTAGGCTCAACGTTTGACCACGTACAATACGCGCCATATCTAGCCAAGCAATCGCACCAATAGCAACGAAGATTAGGACGATGTTACGACCAAAGAACGTTACCAGTACGATTACTAGGAACATGAATGGTACTGCGTACAAGATCTCTAGGATACGCATCATCACTCGGTCAGTACGACCGCCGATGAAGCCTGAAGCTGCACCGTAAAGCGTACCAATCAGTACCGCTACGAAGGCACCCATCACACCAACCATCAATGAGATGCGGCCACCGACAAGAGTACGAACGTACAAATCACGACCTAAGCTATCTGTACCAAACCAGTGATCCGCATTCGGACCAACGTGCATTGCGTACCAGTCAGTATCATCATAAGTGTACTGAGCCAGCATTGGTAAGAAGATAACTGCCAGTACCATAAGCGTAAGAATGAACAGACTCACCATCGCAGCTTTGTTTCGCATGAAACGAATGCGCGCGTCCTGCCACAAACTACGACCTTCAATCTCTAAGCTCTCAGAGAACTTTTCGATCGCTTCTAAATTTTCTTTTTTCTTCAACATAACCATGCGTCCCTGTTAGTAGCGAATTTTCGGGTCAATAAGCGCTAGCAAAATATCAACGATTGCGTTGAACAAGATGAATAGGAAACCAATCAAGATGGTTACACCCATTACTAGCGAGTAGTCACGGTTAAACGCGGCGTTAACAAACAGCTTACCGATACCTGGTAGGCCGAAGATGGTTTCAACAACAACTGAACCTGTGATGATACCTACGAACGCAGGTCCCATGTAAGAAACAACAGGTAGCATTGCTGGCTTAAGTGCATGTTTTAGAATGATATAACGGTAGCTTAGACCTTTTGCACGCGCAGTTCGGATAAAGTTACTGTTTAGCGTTTCAATCATGCTACCGCGAGTAATACGAGCAAAGGTTGCTACGTAAAGAAGAGACATCGCGATAACAGGCAGCACGATGTACATGAATGTACCGCCATGCCAACCACCTGCTGGGAATATGTTCCAGTGCAGGGAGAAAAGGTAAATAAGCGCCGGTGCCAACACGAAAGATGGCATTACCACCCCGAGCATGGCGGTCGACATTATGGTGTAGTCGACCCAGGTGTTGTGCTTCAAGGCAGCAATCGTCCCGACAGTGACCCCCATCAATAGTGTGAAGATAAAGGCAACGAAACCTACCTTCGCAGATACTGGAAGTGCAACCGCGATCAGCTCATTTACTGTGTAATCTTGGTACTTAAACGAGGGGCCGAAGTCACCTTGTAAGATATTTGTCAAATACGTGGTGTATTGTTCAAATACTGGTTTATCTAAGCCGTATTTAGCTTCGATGTTAGCCATAACTTCTGGCGGTAATGGACGTTCGCTTGAAAACGGGTTACCCGGTGCGAAACGCATGAGAAAGAAAGATATAGTGATCAACACCAACATGGTTGGAATCGCTTCAAATATCCGTTTCATAATGAATTTAAGCATAAACTCACTCTTTCAGTCTGTGACAATTAAAATTAGAAAGACGCTACATGCGCGCCCTGCGCATGTAGTGCCTGTATCGTTATAGTTATATTAACTTTTTAGAATCGAAGCTTATTATTGAGCTTTGATGTATAGGTCTTTCGAGAAGATCTTGTCTTCCGCGTTGTTGATTGGGAAACCACCAACATGCGGGTTAAGTAGACGAGATTTAACGTATTGGTAGATAGGAGCGATTGGCATGTCGTTTGCCATTAGCGCCTCAGCTTCTAGGTAAAGTGCTTTACGCTCTTCTTCTGAAGTTGAGTTAAGTGCTTTATCGATGATCTGGTCGTAAGCCGCGCTGTCGTAGTGAACACCACCGGTAGTGTTGTTACTCTTCATTAGCGTTAGGAACGAAGACGCTTCATTGTAGTCACCACACCAACCAGCACGTGCTACTTCGAAGTCACCAGAATCTTTAGAAGATAGGTACGTTTTCCACTCTTGGTTCTCAAGTGTTACAGAAAGACCCAGTGTTTTCTTCCACATAGAACCTAGCGCTACAGCAATCTTCTTGTGGTTCTCTGAAGTGTTGTAAAGCAGGTTGAATTTAAGTGGGTTGTCTTTACCGTAACCCGCTTCTTCAAGAAGACGTTCCGCTTCTGCGTTACGCTCTTTCTGAGACATCTTGCCGTAAGCAGGTAGCTCAGGATCGAAGCCAGCTGTGATTTCAGGCGTTAGGAAATACGCAGGTTTTTGACCTTGCGCTAGGATAGCACCTGTTACGATATCACGGTCGATCGCGTAAGAGATTGCTTGACGAACACGAACATCATCAAATGGTGCTTTCTTCGTATTGAAGATGTAGTAGTAAGTACATAGGTTACCCGCTACAGATACATCTTCTGCGTACTCTTTTTGAAGACGCTTGAAGTGCTCAGTTGGAAGTTCGTTTGTGAAATCGATTTCACCAGATAGGAAACGGTTCATTTCCGCTACTTGGTTTTCGATTGGTAGGAACGTTACTTTGTTAAGAACTGTTTTATCGTTGTCCCAGTACTGTTCGTTACGCTTGAGTACTAGACGCTCGTTAACAACCCATTTATCAACAGAGAATGCACCGTTGCCAACAAAGTGCTCTGGCTTAGTCCACTGGTCACCGTATTTTTCAACAGTTGCCTGGTGTACTGGCTTCATTGTCGTGTGGCCCATCATCATTACGAAGTATGGTACCGCTGTTTCTAATTCAACAACAAGCGTGTTTGCATCTACAGCTTTAACGCCTAGCTCACTCTTGTCTTTCTTACCCGCTACGATGTCCTTCGCATTCGCCATCTTGGTATATTCCATGTACCAAGCGTATGGAGAAGCCGTTGCAGGATCAACTGCACGTTGCCAGCTGTAAACGAAATCTTCAGCTGTTACAGGATCGCCGTTAGACCATTTTGCATCTTTACGTAGGTGGAAAGTGAATGTTTTGTTGTCTGTCGTTTCCCAGCTTTCAGCAACACCAGGGATAGTATTACCTTCGCCGTCTTGGTTCACTAGACCTTCTAGAAGATCACGAATTACGTGAGATTCTGGTACACCTTGAGATTTGTGTGGGTCGATAGTCGCAACTTCAGTACCGTTACCGCGAACAAGTTCCTGAACTTTTGCTAGTTCTGTGCCTGCTGGAACTTCAGCAGCGATAGAAAGAGTAGAAGTGGCAGCCACTGCCAAACCAGCACCTAGAAGAAGGGCCTGAGTGATTTTATTCTTGTACATTTAATAAACTCCAAGTTTTTCGTATTGCATCCATGACTTCTTTGCTTGGTTCACTGAACGGCAGTGATTTAGATTTATTTAGCTCAAATTTTAAGCATAAAAATCTAAAACCTTACAAAGATTGAGGCACACACTATCAACCATTGAAGTAATTTGCCATAAACAAGTCGCAAAAAATCGGATAATTCTCCGAATTACTTAAGGTAATAGTGTAAATCTCTAATAAAAACCTAATGAATAGTGAGTTACACATAAGGATTAATTAAAAAACAGCCTTTAGTGTTGATGTATCTGTATTGATACTTTTTTTTAGCATCTTATGCTAGAACACAGACGGCAAATTAACATTAATGCCACATGAAATCTAATTGCACATCACATATCCCCTAAATAGACTCCACTATTTGTGAGGATTATCACTTTATACAAAACAGCATAAAGCACTGCACCAAAACAGATTTAGAAACGCACCAAGACAGACAAAATCACGCACCGAATTTATATGCAACTTGAATGATTAACCATTTATTAATACACCATTTATTTATAAATGACTTTGTAGCACGCACAAAAAAACCGACGTTCAACGTCGGCTTTTTACTGTCCAATCAACAGAGCGAATTTTTGAAGTAACATCCTATTGCGAGAATTATTTATCCCAACGCTCCGCAGCTTTTGTATCTGAATCGCGAGAATCAACCCAGCGAGTTGTTTCAGTGGTACGTTCTTTTTTCCAAAACGGCGCTTTAGTTTTCAGAAAGTCCATAACAAACTCACACGCTTCGAAGGCAGCACCACGATGCGCGCTGGAGACACCAACGTAAACAATCTGGTCACCGATATCTAGGTCACCTACACGATGGATAACTCGCATCTTCTGAATTGGCCAGCGTGCCTCAGCTTGATCACAGATCTCGCTCAGCGACTTCTCTGTCATACCCGGATAATGCTCCAGAGACAAACCAATCACGTTGTCGCCAAGGTTCATGTCGCGAACTTTACCAACGAACGTCACAATCGCTCCGGCAGCAGTACCTTGAGCCAAGTAGTCGTATTCGTCGCCTACAGAGAAATCCTCTGCTGTCACTAATACTCTTGGATCCATGCTTAGCCTCCGGTCACTGGTGGGAAGAATGCCACTTCATCGCCGTCTTTCACTTCAGTAGTCAAAGGCACAATAGATTGGTTAAGCGCAGCTAGAAGCTTGCCCTCTTCCAAAGCGATATCCCATTTACCTTCTTGTGCTACAAGGTGGCTGCGAATCGCTTCAATCGTCTTGAACTGTGCATCAACTTCAACGCTGTCCACACCAACAAGTTCACGAGTTTGAGCAAAGAAAAGTACAGTAATCATGATTCCACCTTAAAGTGTCCTGATTTACCACCCGTCTTCTCTAACAGGCGTACGTTCTCGATAACGATGTCTTTCTGAACAGCTTTACACATATCGTAAATCGTCAGCGCAGCAACAGAAGCAGCCGTTAGCGCTTCCATCTCTACGCCTGTCTTACCCGCAAGCTTACAAACAGATTCGATGCGTACCTTGTTTTCAGACTCGATCGCTTCAAGCTGCACTTCTACTTTAGTTAATAGTAGAGGGTGACACAGTGGAATCAGATCCCAAGTTTTCTTCGCCGCTTGAATACCCGCAATACGTGCCGTTGCGAAAACATCACCTTTATGGTGGCTACCAGAAACAATCAGCTCTAGCGTTTCAGCAGACATTTGTACGAAAGCTTCCGCTCTCGCTTCACGTACCGTTTCCGCTTTAGCCGATACATCGACCATGTTTGCTTCGCCAGACGCGTTAATGTGTGTAAATTGGCTCATACTCAAACCGCCTTATACAGAAAGGTGTGGCATGAAGTTACAAGGGCGGTGGCTAGCATCCATTTGTTGCTTAATGATCTTAGTCCAGCCAGTGCGACAAGCGCCTGTAGAGCCTGGCATCGCAAAGATTACTGTGTGGTTAGCAAAGCCCGCAATCGCACGAGATTGAATTGTCGATGTACCGATCTCTTCGTAAGACACTTGACGGAATAGCTCACCAAAGCCTTCTACTTCTTTGTCGAACAGTGGCTTAAGTGCTTCTGGCGTGCTATCACGAGAAGTGAAACCAGTACCACCCGTGATCATGATAGCTTGTACGCTTTCATCAGCGATCCATTTAGATACGATCGCACGGATCTTGTACATGTCATCAATAACGATTTGCTTATCAACCACGTTGTGACCCGCTTCTTTAGCATGCTCTGCTAGGTAACCGCCTGAAGTGTCGTTTTCTTCTGTACGAGTATCTGAAACCGTTAGTACTGCGATGTTTGCTGCTTGGAATTTGCTTTCTGCGTGACCCATTTGTTCACCTATATAAATTTTTCATTAGACTGATTCGCCCAGCCTGAAGAAGCTGAGCGATAAAATCTTTAGAGTGTGTAGCGGGTTAACCGCCGATTGACGCCAAGTTTGGAGTCATGCCGCTGTTGCCATCGTGTAAGAAGTGGCTAACGGACTTGGTTTGAAGCTGAGCCTGAATTCGATCAATGAGTTCTTGCTCTTGTTGATCTTCTTGAATCAGATCTCTCAGTTCAACACCATGGTCGCCAAACAGACATAAGTGAAGTTTACCGGTCGCAGAAACGCGCAGTCGGTTACAACTCTCACAAAAGTCTTTCTCGTAAGGCATGATCAAACCGATTTCACCCTTGTAGTCTGGGTGGACAAACACTTGCGCCGGGCCATCGTTAACGGCTTTGACTTTTAACAGCCAACCATTAGCAATAAGCTGGTTGCGAATCGCAACGCCAGACACATGATGTTTATCGAACAACTCGTCCATCTCGCCGGTTTTCATCAGCTCGATAAAACGTAATTGAATAGGTTTGTCTTTGATCCAATTAAGGAAGGCTGGTAATTCCTGACTATTGAGGTCTTTCATTAATACGACGTTGACTTTGACTTGTTCAAAGCCAACCTCAAACGCTTTATCAATGCCTCGCATAACCTCAGTAAACTTATTCTCACCAGTGATCTGATGGAACATGCGCGAATCTAAACTATCCACGCTCACGTTTATATGGGTTAAACCAGCATCACGCCATTGCCCTACTTGTTTCTCCATGCGGTAGCCATTCGTTGTGGTGGCTACTTTTTCGATGCCTGGAGTAGAAGCAACGGTATGTATGATTTCAGGAAAGTCTTTACGCAGACTCGGCTCTCCGCCTGTAATGCGGATCTTTGAGGTACCACAATCTGCAAACGCTTTAACAACGCGTTTGATCTCGGGAACACTTAAAAAAGACGAGTTTTTTTGCCCTGACGGTTTGTAACCATCTGGCAAGCAGTAAGTACATTTAAAGTTACAGACGTCTGTAACCGACAAGCGCAAGTAATAAAACTTGCGATGGAATCTATCTTCGAATTGTTGCGCCACGGAACACCTTTCCAAACACGGGAGGCATAATCATTTCCAATTAAGCCCTTGTGACAACATGTCACTGGCTCTTGATGCGTATCGGTACAGCAAATACCACTGTGCGACTTAGCATGCGAGAGCTCGGAGTTATGGCAACTGAGCGTTATATTCACACGCGCAGTAGCTGAGTAATAAAATACTTAATATTTGTACGTGAATCTAGCTCTGATGGTAAAAAACGGGTCACATCGGCAAAAAAAACGTATCAAACGCTCAAAATAACTCTTGTTGAGTATATAGCGAGAAGCATTTAACCTAAATTATAGTTGGTAATAACCTAACAAGAACAATAAATGAATATTTACTCTTCAAAGAAAGTCGTAGCAATCGGCGGTGGCCATGGCTTAGGTCGCATGTTAGCTGCATTAAAAGACTTTGGTAACAACGCAACTGGCATTGTTGCAACGACAGATAACGGCGGTTCCACCGGACGTATTAGAGATTGCCAAGGTGGCATCGCATGGGGAGATACACGCAACTGTATCAACCAATTAATCACAGAGCCTTCAATCAGTTCGATGATGTTCGAATACCGCTTTCGTGGTCAAGGTGAGCTAGACGGTCATAACTTGGGTAACCTAATGCTGACGGCGTTAGACAACCTTTCCGTTCGCCCATTGGAAGCAATTAACCTGATTCGAAATATGCTCAAGGTCGATGTCAATATCGTGCCGATGACTGAGCATCCTTCAGACCTCACGGCTCTATCAATGGACGGCCGCTGGGTTACCGGCGAAACCAACGTTGATGACATGACGGAAAAGCTGCGCATGATGGACTTGTCTCCAGAAGTGCCAGCAACCAAAGAAGCCGTTGCTGCCGTTGAGCAAGCAGACTGCATTGTCCTTGGCCCTGGAAGCTTTTTAACCAGTGTGATGCCCCCTCTTCTCCTTCCAGAGATTGGCAAAGCAATCTCTGAGAACACCAAGGCAAAAGTTATCTTCGTTGAAAACCTTTCACCAGAGCACGGTCCCGCAGGGAAAATGACGCTTCAAGAGCAATTGGAGTGGTGTGAACGTACCTGTAAGGCAAGGAAAATAGACATCGTGTTAGGCAATGAACCTCACCCGGAACTAGAAGTGCAATGGAATTGTGTGACCACAGATCTTGCATCGGCAAACCGAGATTGGCGACACGACCGTGTGAAGCTTCAACAAGCCATTGAAGCCCAGTTGGCGTAGCCATAGGTTCAAGCGACAAACAACAAAAAAGGAGCATGCTGCTCCTTTTTTAATCTCAGTAATAACTCGCTGTTTTAAAGGTCCGTCATCAACTGCTGATATTCAGTGTACGTCGATAACAGGAGGTCTTGCATATCTTGAAAATCAATCTCGGTTACAGGCAACGCTTGCTTCACTTTTGCGTCTAAGCTAATCGCAAAACTACACAAAGAATCCGCACCAAAGCTTGCTGCGCTGCTCTTAAGCGCATGACTGATATCAGCCAAGTACTTAGAGGTATCCGACTCTTTATTTATCTCTAGGTGTTCGTAGTAGCCTTTCAACTCACCTAAAAAGATTTCCAGTAAAACCGGGACATTCTCTTGGCCTATTTCGCCGGCAAGCTCATCAACTTTTTGCTGATTTAATACTTTCGTCATTATTATTTTCTTATTGTTTGTTGATTACTGCTTCGCATTCCACGTTTGCAACTTACGGTATATCGTCGATGGACTGACATCTAAGAAACCTGCCGCACGAGGGATGTTGCCATCACACGCTTTAATGGCCTGCTCGATAGCCGTTTTCTCAGTGATCCACAATGGGAAAATATCTTTTACCGTGATGTCTTCATTCTGCTTCTCTTTCAATCGCAGACTGTTTTCAATCGGTTGGTTCAACGGTGGTGGAAGCATGTTGAGAGTAATCTCTTTGCCGTTATTCAAAACCACCACGTTCCGCAACACGTTTTGTAGCTGACGAACGTTACCCGGCCACTCATATTGATTAAAGCGATCAAGTACTTCCTGAGCAAAACGTACAAACGCCTTCCCCTCCTCGACCGACATATAGCCTAGCAGAGAATACGCGATCTCGATGACATCTTCACCACGCTCACGCAATGGCGGCAAGTGCAATGGAATCACGTATAAACGATAGTATAAATCTTCTCTAAAGCGACCTTCTTGTACTTCTTTCCAAGGGTCACGGTTGGTCGCACACACAAAACGAACGTCGACACTCTTCATCTTCGAAGAGCCGACTTTTTGGAAAGTACCGGTTTGGATAAAGCGCAGCAGCTTGGTTTGCAGCTCTAAGTCCATTTCGCACAGTTCATCAAGAAACAGTGTTCCACCATCAGCAAGCTCAGCAGCACCTTGGCGATCGGTCGCCGCACCGGTAAAGGCACCTTTAACGTGACCAAACAATTCACTTTCAATCAGATCTTTAGGGATAGCGGCACAGTTAATCGCGATGAAAGGCTTATCGCCACGCTTACTCGCCGCATGAATGGCTTCTGCACATACCTCTTTACCGGTACCACTTTCACCAGTAATGAAAATGCTCGCCTTACTCGATGCAGCAGAATCAATCGTTCGGTAAACCTGCTGCATGGTTTGGCTACTGCCGATAAAGCCTTGGTAATTTTGGTTTCCTGGGTGTTCCGAGCTATTTTTAAGCTTGGTGGCTTTGCGGATCGCATTATTCACCGTAATACGGAGTCGGTCGGCTTCACACGGTTTGATAAGGAAATCTTGAGAACCATGACGCATCGCTTCTACGGCGGTATCGATAGAGCCATGAGCCGTCATGAAGATAACCGGAACTTCAGGGTACTTCTGTTTTACAGCAAATAGCACGTCCATACCCGTCATATCAGGTAGACGTAGATCTAATAAAATAAGGTCTGGGATTCGATGATTCAAACTCTCGATTGCATCGCGGCCAGTGCCAACAATGTTGATATCAATTTCGAGCGGTGTAAGATACGAGCGATATAAAGCTGCTACCGAAGCGGTATCCTCTACCATCAACAAATACTTCGATTTGTTATCTAGCGTTTTTGATTGCATATCCTAGCCATTTATAATTTGCATTTCTTATTATAGTCGCATTCCGCTTTGCATTATGCAAATTAGCCACAGTATTTGTAGTGTGTTTTTTTACTTGCTTCAAACAATCAATGTTTTATCTATCTGGCACGAACGATGCAACGGTATAAATGACCTTCGGGTCACCTAGCCAACTGACGTTGTTAGTGGACCGATTGTTCACAAACGTAAGCCAGTAGAACATTTACTACTGGCTGTTTTTTTGTCTGAAACACTCTCAATTCTTGTGTTGAGGGGGATCAATTCTCGAGCGAAAAGTGAGATTAGCTGTTGGTAATAAACTGCTTTCTTAACTGATCAATTTCATCACGCTTCTGTGCGGCCAATTCAAATTCCAGATTCTGAGCATGCTGATACATCGCAGATTCTAGCTTGCTGATCTCTTTATCAAGCTGTTGCGGCGTAAGTACTGCATAACTTTCAGAAGGCTCTGCCACCTTAGATAGTGGAACTTGTTTCGATTGGCGCTGCTGCTTCGACTTGGTTAGATCACCCAGTTCCATAATGTCTTTGATATTGCGTTTCAACGCTTGCGGAGTGATGCCTTGCTCTTCGTTGTAGGCTTGCTGTTTCTCGCGACGACGATCGGTTTCATCAATCGCTTTTCTCATCGACTTAGTAATCGAATCACCATAAAGGATTGCTCGACCTTCCAAGTTACGAGCAGCACGACCAATGGTTTGAATCAGAGAACGCTCAGAACGCAAGAAGCCCTCTTTATCTGCATCAAGAATCGCCACCAGCGACACTTCAGGCATATCCAAACCTTCACGAAGTAAGTTAATGCCCACTAACACATCGAACTTGCCCAAACGTAGGTCTCGGATGATCTCTACACGCTCAACGGTATCGATATCCGAGTGCAAGTAACGCACTTTAACGCCGTGCTCACTTAGGTATTCGGTTAAGTCTTCTGCCATTCTCTTGGTCAACGTGGTAACCAAAACACGCTCTTCTTTCACTGAACGGATTCTGATTTCAGACAGCAAGTCATCCACCTGCGTCGCGACAGGTCTTACTTCGATGATTGGGTCTAACAGACCAGTAGGACGTACCACTTGATCAGCAATCTCGCCATCTGATTTTTCAATCTCGTAATTACCTGGTGTTGCCGACACAAAAATCGTTTGTGGGGCTATAGACTCAAATTCTTCAAACTTCATTGGACGGTTATCCAATGCAGAAGGCAGTCTAAAACCAAACTCGACCAAGGTTTCTTTACGAGAACGGTCACCTTTATACATCGCACCAATTTGCGGCACAGTCACGTGTGACTCATCGATGATCAGCAAACCATCATCAGGCAGGTAGTCAAATAACGTTGGCGGCGCTTCCCCTTCCGCACGGCCGCTCAAGTATCGTGAATAGTTTTCGATACCGGAACAGAAGCCAAGCTCAGTCATCATCTCAATATCAAACTGAGTTCTTTGAGAGATACGCTGCTCTTCCAAAAGCTTATTGTTGTCTTTTAAGTATTGAGCACGATCGCGCAGTTCGTCCTTGATGTTCTCAATCGCCTCAAGGATTTTTTCTCTTGGCGTTACATAGTGAGTTTTTGGATAAACCGTAAAGCGCGGCAAGTCTCTTTGTTTCACCGCACCAGTCAGAGGATCAAAAATACTAATGCAGTCCACTTCGTCATCGAACATCTCAATTCGAACCGCATCTTGGTCAGATTCAGCCGGAAAGATATCAATCACCTCACCACGAACACGAAACTGACCACGTTCAAAGGCGACATCGTTTCTTGAATATTGCAGCTCAGCCAATCGACGCAGGATGTCTCGCTGATCCATCACCTCGCCACGACTCAAATGAAGCATCATCTTCAAATAAGACTTAGGATCACCCAGACCGTAGATAGCCGACACAGAAGCCACAATGATGGCGTCTTTTCGTTCTAATAAGGCTTTGGTTGCCGAAAGCCTCATTTGTTCGATATGAGCGTTCACAGACGCATCTTTCTCGATGAACGTGTCCGTGGTTGGAACGTAGGCTTCAGGTTGGTAGTAATCGTAGTAAGAAACGAAATACTCAACGGCATTGTTTGGAAAGAAAGATTTCATCTCACCGTAAAGTTGAGCCGCCAATGTCTTGTTAGGCGCTAACAGAATCGCAGGTCTTTGAGATTGGGAAATGACGTTGGCAAGGGTAAAGGTTTTACCTGAGCCCGTTACCCCTAGTAGAGTTTGATGTGCCAAACCAGAATCTAATCCGTCTAGTAATTTGGTTATCGCTGTCGGCTGATCACCGGACGGGCTGTAGTCCGATACCAAGTCAAAGAGTTTACTCATAGGTCGCCATTTCCATACTGTTTTTTTAATCAGGTCATTGTCACTCTAGGAGGAGTGTCGTTGCAACAATTATCTAGAGAAATGCATCTTAAGATCAGAGATCAGTTATAGCTTTTATTTTTAGAACTTGGTATTATCCGTGCCCTGCAAAGTTTCCCCAGCTAAATTACTCGAATTTTAATCCACTACTTTTCCCCAAAAAACCTAAAAATACCGCTTGTTTTACTGTTCGTTTTATAATCTACAAAAGTTATACAATTGCGACATTTTGCTATAAATCTTTTAAATACATTACGTTAGATAAGGTTTTTACATTTTTCGATTTATCCCGATTATTGTTGTTAAAGTTTCACACACACACTTATCCACAATTTTGGTGGATAACTAAAGCAAAGCTAAATCCTATAAGGCGTTCAAGAAAGTAAAGTTTTTTATCTTACTTTTTTCTGATATTTTTTATTGACAGAAATCCGGACAATTATTAGAATTCGCGTCGCTAACAAGCAATTCCCCTTTAGTTCAGTCGGTAGAACGGCGGACTGTTAATCCGTATGTCGCAAGTTCAAGTCTTGCAAGGGGAGCCAAATTCAGAAAAAAGCTCAATCGAAAGATTGGGCTTTTTTCGTATATAACTGCGACTAACTTGTTCCAAGTTAATGTCACAAACCTAGCCGCCCGCGTTCAAGTCTCGACAAGGGGGCCAAATTTAAAGAAGCCGCATCACTCGATGCGGCTTTTTGCGTTTTAGTGCTTTGGGCTCGTATTTTACTCGGCTCTTTCACTCCTCTTTTTGATAGTTCTGAGCACAAAAAGCCACAAATATGACCCTATTCGTAGGAAGCAAATCGAGTTCAATTCAAGAATGATCTTATGAAAGATCCAATTCAACTACTCCTACAAACTTGTCTCACGAAGTAAAAATTGGCCGTCTATACTTACGGTAACTTTAATAATCAATCGATTACCTGATGTTTTTTTCACCAAGTGTCTAAATCCCTAGTGATCCTTGGTTGTTATTAGGTGAGCAAAGCAGGATAATATCGGGATCGGAATCTCAAGAATTAATCCATTATGACCGAATACCTTTTGTTGTTGGTTGGCACAGTGCTGGTCAATAACTTTGTGCTAGTGAAGTTTTTAGGACTATGTCCATTTATGGGAGTCTCCAAGAAACTGGAGACTGCGATTGGCATGGGCCTCGCGACGACTTTCGTTCTAACGTTAGCGTCGGTATCTGCATACCTAGTAGAAACCTACATCCTTACCCCTCTGGGTATTGAATACCTGCGTACCATGAGCTTCATTTTGGTTATCGCGGTGGTCGTTCAATTTACGGAAATGGTCGTTCACAAAACCAGCCCGACTCTTTATCGCCTATTGGGTATCTTCCTGCCTCTTATCACCACCAACTGTGCGGTATTAGGTGTGGCACTTTTGAACATCAATGAAAACCACAACTTCATTCAGTCGATCATCTATGGTTTTGGCGCTGCGGTGGGTTTCTCTCTTGTATTGATCCTATTTGCTGCGATGCGTGAACGTATTGCGGTTGCTGATGTTCCAATGCCCTTCAAAGGCGCATCGATTGCGATGATCACAGCAGGCTTAATGTCTTTGGCATTTATGGGCTTTACTGGGTTGGTGAAATAAGCATGAGTACCATTTTAATTGCGATCATTGCGCTAGCCGTTTTAGCCGCTGTTTTTGGCGCTATTTTGGGCTTTGCTTCTATCCGCTTTAAAGTTGAAGCCGATCCTATCGTCGATCAAATCGACACCATCTTACCGCAAACTCAATGTGGCCAGTGTGGCTACCCTGGCTGTCGCCCATACGCAGAGGCGATCGCTAACGGAGACAAGATCAACAAATGTCCTCCGGGCGGCCAAGCAACCATTGAGAAGCTAGCAGATTTAATGGGCGTAGAAGTTGAAGACTCCGCTCATGACTTAGATAACAAAGTAAAAACCGTTGCCTTCATTCACGAAGATATGTGTATCGGCTGTACCAAGTGTATTCAAGCCTGCCCTGTTGACGCCATTGTTGGTGGCACCAAGGCACTGCACACAGTAATTAAAGATGAATGTACAGGTTGTGATCTATGTGTCGCACCGTGCCCTACTGACTGTATTGAAATGATTCCAGTGGCAACAACGACTGAAAATTGGAAATGGCAGATGAACATCATCCCTTTTACTGATATCACTAACCAAGCGACTGATGCGACTGCGTCAGAGCCTAAAGCATAGGGTTAGTATGATCTCTTTAATTGAACAAATTCGCACGGGCTCTATTTGGAACTTCCCTGGTGGCGTGCACCCTGCTGAAAACAAGAAACAGTCGAATACTACTGATATCGTCCATGCAAGGCTTCCAGAAGAAATCGTTCTTCCTGTGAAACAGCACATCGGTAAGCCGGGGAACCTATTGGTTGCTGCTGGCGACACTGTGTTAAAAGGTCAGCAACTTACGGCCTTAGACACAGGTTTTACTTTGCCAGTACACGCACCAACATCGGGTGTGATTACCGCTATCGAACCGCGAACTACCGCTCACCCTTCAGGCTTGAGCGAAATATGCGTGGTTATTAAACCTGATGGCCTAGACACTTGGATTGAAAAAAATCCAGTTGAAGATTTTTCGACAAAGACTTCTGACGAACTGCTTGATGTGATTCGCCAAGCTGGTATTTCAGGCATGGGCGGCGCAGGTTTCCCTACGGCTAAGAAGCTTCAATCAGGCTTAGGTCGTACCGACATTTTGATCGTCAACGCTGCGGAATGTGAACCTTACATCACCTCTGATGACAAGTTGCTTCAAGAACATGCCGACGAAGTATTAAACGGCATCGAAGTGGTTGAACACATTCTTCAACCAAAGCTGACGGTTATCGGCATTGAAGACAACAAACCAGATGCGATAAAAGCACTTGAGATTGCAGCGAAAGACAAAGATATCGTCATTCGCGTTATCCCAACCAAATACCCTTCTGGTGGTGAGAAGCAACTTATCAAGATCCTCACCAACAAAGAGGTTCCAGCTGGCGGCATTCCTGCAGACATTGGTGTTTTGGTTCAGAACGTCGGCTCTCTTTACTCGATTAAGCGAGCGGTAATTGACGGCGAACCTGTGGTTAACCGCGTTGTGACATTAACCGGTAAAACCTTTAAGCAACCTCGTAACGTTTGGGCGCTATTAGGCACACCAATACATGAGTTACTTGAAGAGTTTGGCTACAAAGCAGATAAAAAACTGCCGCGTTTAATTTTGGGCGGCCCGATGATGGGCTTTACCTTGCCGCATGCCAATGTGCCAATCACCAAAACGTCGAACTGTATTTTAGCGCCAACGCGTCGTGAGATCTCACCAAGCACTTACGAGATGGAATGTATTCGTTGCAGCGCGTGTGCTGAAGCTTGTCCTGCGTCTCTACTTCCTCAACAACTGCAATGGCATGCGAAAGCCAACGAGTTGGATAAGTGTGAAGAGCTGAATATTAAAGACTGTATTGAATGCGGTGCTTGTGCGTTTGTCTGCCCAAGTGAAATCCCTCTTGTTCAGTACTATCGCCAAGCGAAAGCCGAAATCAAAACAAGAAAAGACGAAGCGACAGCTGCAGAGCGCGCCAAGATTCGTTTCGAAGAGAAAAACGCTCGTATGGAGCGTGACAAAGCTGAACGTGAAAATCGCTTCAAGAAAGCTGCTGACAACCGTCGTAAAGACATGAAATCAGCGGATGGTGATGATGCGATTGCAGCTGCGATTGCTCGCGTTAAAGCGCAAAAAGCCGCGGCAGAACCAGCCGTTAAACCTGCGGTAGCCGCTGCGATTGCGAAGGCAAAAGCGAAACAAGCTGCAGCTCAAAAAGCAAACGACGCCGGACCTGATAACTCTGAAATGTCGAAACTGCGTGAAGAACGTAAACGACAAGCTCGAGAGCGCAAGGCACAACAAGCAGCCGCTGATACTCCTGCAGAAAGCTCTGGCGATGCCAAGAAAGATGCCGTCGCTGCAGCCATTGCTCGTGCTAAAGCCAAGAAAGCTCAACAAGCGGAATCAGC
>NZ_JBFRTR010000106.1:0-25597 GCF_041474215.1 Vibrio sp. 10N.222.52.C12 | reverse complement strand
TGCACCTGCACCTGCACCTAAGTTTCAGCCTGCTCCGGCACCAATGCAACACATGCAGCAGGCCCCTCGCCCACAAGGTCGAGGCTCAATGAACAGCAACACCGTCTCTACTCATGATCTCAACGAAGAAGAGATACCATCATGGGCAGAACGTGCGTTTAAATTCTCCGGTTTGACCGGTGACCATAGTTTAGTATGGAAGAAATTTGTCCTCTGGTATAAAGCCAAAGCCAATGAATTAATGCCATTATCTCGGATTGAATCCAAGCTGCAGTACTGGCTAGTTAACGAGAAGCAAAATGAAAGACAACAACAGCAGAAGACCTCTCAATATTCAGGAAATGCAGGACAAGCTCAAGGAAATGGGTATAGACAAAAGCTTAGCCCATCTGAACGCTTCAGGCAGCAGCTCATTCAAAAAGGCAAAAAGCCAACCTTCTGAGCCAGCTCAACCTGTTGTACCTGACGCTACAGGTCCATTAGTACCTGAAGTGATTGAAGCGCAAAGTACCGAAGTGAAAGTAGCGGCTGCACAAGCTGCGGATTCCGGTGCGTCTCAACAAGTACCTGTTGTTGATCAAGATCCTGCAGAGCTGGAACTAACCGATTGGTGTATTCACGTGTTCGGCTCTTTCTTGAGCGTGTACGAAACGCAGTGGGAATATCAGTACGGTAGTGAGCCAAGCGGTAAGTTCATTGAGTTTGCCAACTCTGTTGATTCAGACGGCCTTAACCGCGTTTTAATGCACTGCCACGAACGTATTCAGCTTGGCAACAGCTGGCCGCCGCAAATGGGTGAGCTGTGGATCCTGAAAGATTCTTTAACTGAAGAAGAGTTGCTGGATAGCCGTATCCGTGTGTTGTCTCGCACCGCTGCCAACAAAATTGAAAAATGGCTGATTCAGAACAAACTGTATGACTTGAAGCGTACGGCTGAAAACAAGCTGGATGGTCTGTTTAAGAAGTACTACTTGGAAGCAAAACGTTTAGATGAGAAAGGCATGCTTGAAACTGAGTTACCAGAATTCCTTCTTGCCGCTAACTCTGTAAAGAACCTGAACGATTTAAAACGTGAAGAGTACGAAAGTAAACACGGTAAAGCGATTAACCCAAGAATTCAGCGTATTCTGAACAGTAAAAAATAACCATCCGCTTGCTATCTGTTAGAAGAAAACAGAGTTGCAATTACCCGGTTAACAGATACAAAAATGCCAGCTATCAAGCTGGCATTTTTTATGAATTCTAACGAACTCTTTAACGACTATCCGACCGTTATTTACGATCGTTTTACTGATTGATTACAGTAGGTGGATAGTTGCGTTTAGCGTGAATACGCCAGAGTCGTCATCTTTCATTTTGAAGTTTTGGTAGCTAGCGCCTACAGATAGTGGACCAAAGATGAAGTATTCAGCGCCTACACCGTACATGATATCAACATCGTCTTGCTTGAAGCCATCAGCTTTAAGCTCGTAAGAGTGAAGACCACCCTTCGCGTATACGTGAAGAGGACCAAAATCGATGCTTGGTTTAATCGCTAGGTAAGCAGTGCTTGCGTCTAAATTCTTAAGATCGCGGTTGCCGTAATTAACGCTGCCGAAAGAACCTAGATCCCAGTAACCCGCTTCAACACCGATTAGTGGAAGGATACCTGTACCTACGTGGATGCCCACCGCGTTTTCATCTTCACCAGCGAATGAGTTTTGACCACCCATTACACCGCCGTACAACCAAGAATCAGCCATTGCTGTTGAAGATGCACCTAGTAGTGCTAGTGCCAATAACGTTTTTTTCATATTCGACCTTTTTCGTCCTAGTGGCAGGCCTTGAGTGGTAATAAATTGCCACCAAGTCGCCCTGTATGTAATAACTATTCAATTAGTAATGCAATAAGCAAGATTTATACCCAAACCTTGCCATTGCGTCTAGCTTTATTCCTTTAGCAAGCATCAATCGCGTTTTTAACACGCTTATCTGATACTGGGTAAGGCGTACCGAGCTGCTGTGCGAAGAAGCTTACACGAAGCTCTTCTATCATCCAACGCACCTCTTTTACATTTTCTGGAACCGCGATCCCTTTTGGAATTTTATTCAGCAGTTCTTTGTAATCATTCATTACTGACTCAACTTTGATCATGTGAAGACGATCTTTGTTCGGGTCAATTGGCAGTTTTTCCATGCGGCGTTCAATCGCTCTCATATAGCGTAGAATATCCGGCAAGCGTTTCCACCCACATTCTGTGGCAAAACCCTTAAAAATCAAACCTTCTACTTGAGCTT
Organism: Vibrio sp. 10N.222.52.C12; assembly: GCF_041474215.1. Lineage (NCBI taxonomy): Bacteria > Pseudomonadati > Pseudomonadota > Gammaproteobacteria > Vibrionales > Vibrionaceae > Vibrio > Vibrio sp. 10N.222.52.C12. The sequence goes on along the minus strand of NZ_JBFRTR010000106.1, from coordinate 23,320 downwards.
TTATGTCAGAAAGTGCGAATGCCATAGAAAGATCCACGCGTCCTTTCAGCTTTTTACTGATGCTGAATGCCGTGGTTAGGATGGTTTCAACCTGTTGAGCAATCTCTACTACGGTATCACCCAGCTCTGCACGTACGTGTTCTTTCAGAGCTTCAAACTGCTCTGGTTCCCAAACCAAACCGCCCTTCTCTTCAATCAGCTTATCAATACCACAAGCGATACAGTCATCGATAAGATCGAGTACCTGTCCGTATGGGTTGAAGTACAAGCCAAGTTTCGATTTGTTCGGCAGGTTCGAGTGCAAGTATTTGATCGGTGATGGCACGTTCAACAAGATTAAACGACGCTGACCCGATTTCATTGCCGAGATTTGCTCTTGCTCGGTTTCGAACAGTTTGATCTCTACGCTGTCTTTGGTATCCACCAGCGCAGGGAAGGCTTTAACATCGTAGCCACCACGTTTCTGTTGGTAGACTTTTGGTAATTCACCAAAGCTCCACGTGTGCAGGTTCTGCTGCTCGATATCGTCGTCTGCCACTTTAGAAAGCGTTTCTTGAACCTTGTCTTTCAGGCTCTCTTTCAACTCATGCAGATCTTTCTGTTCTTTCAGCTTACGCTTGCGATGATCTACAGCGCGGAATGTTACCTTTAAGTGCTCTGGAATCTGGTCTAACTTCCAGTCATCACGTACCACTTCCACACCCGTCATGCGGCGTAGCTCTTTCTCAAGAGAATCCAGTAACGGTGCTTCAAGCGGTGTCACACGTGCCAAGAATGCATCTGCGTAGTTTGGCGCAGGTACAAAGTTACGGCGTAGCGTTTTAGGTAACGACTTAATCAAGCTAATTACTAGCTCTTGACGTAGACCCGGGATCTGCCAATCAAAACCGTTTTGGTCAATTTGGTTCAAGATAGGCAGCGGAATGTGTACCGTTACACCATCGTTATCGTCGCCCGGCTCAAATTGGTAACTCAGCTTGAGCTTGATACCGTTTTGGTGCCAGAAGTTCGGATAATCCAAATCAGTAACGTGGCTAGCATCACCGCGGAACAGCATCGATTTTTCAAAGTTAAGCAGCTCAGGGGTTTTCTGACTGGTCTTCTTCCACCATGTATCAAAGTGACGGCCAGAAACCGCCTCTTCGCCAACACGCTGGTCATAGAAATCGAACAGTTCATCATCGTCGATCAAGATGTCACGACGACGCGATTTATGCTCTAGCTCTTCGACTTCTTGTAGAAGCTTACGGTTCTGCTTGAAGAAAGCGTGTTTGGTTTCCCACTCACCTTCTACTAATGCACTACGTACAAACAACTCACGGCTGACGGTGGCATCAATCGCGCCGTAGTTCACAAGGCGCTTAGGTACGATTGGGATTCCGTAAAGCATCACTTTTTCGTGTGCCATTACCGCTGCTTGTTTCTTCGACCAATGTGGTTCGCTGTAACTGCGTTTAATCAGGTGTTTCGCTAGCGGTTCAATCCATTCAGGTTGAATCTTCGCGATAACACGGCCCCAAAGTTTTGAGGTTTCTACCAGCTCCGCAGACATGATCCACTTAGGCTGTTTCTTAAATAGGCCAGACGCAGGGAAGATGTGGAAGCGTGCATTACGTGCACCTTGATACTCATTCTTCTCTTGGTCTTTCATACCGATGTGCGAAAGCAGACCTGATAGCAGTGACATGTGAATGCCATCGTAGCTGCCCGGTTCTGTATTCAACTTAGTATCTAGCTCACGCATTGCTTGGTGAATTTGGAAGTACACATCTTGCCATTCACGGATACGTAAATAGTTGAGGTAATCTTGCTTACACTGTTTGCGGAACTGGTTACTCGACAATGCTTTTTGCTGCTGCTTGATGTAATCCCATAAGTTCACAAACGTGATGAAGTCAGACTCTTTATCGAAGAAACGCTTGTGCTTGTCATCAGACGATTGTTGCTTATCTGATGGACGCTCACGCGGATCTTGAATCGACAACGCAGACGCGATCACCATCACTTCGTGTAGGCATCGGTTACGTGGCGCTTCAATTACCATACGCGCTAAACGTGGATCGATAGGCAGTTTTGCCAGCTTACGACCAATCGCGGTTAGCTTCTTCTTGTCGTCGCCGTGGTTCTTGTTTTTGTTCGCTGACGGTTCAACGGTGGCGATCGCACCAAGCTCTTCAAGCAGCCTTACACCGTCTTGAATGTTGCGCTTATCGGGCGCTTCAACAAATGGGAACGCTTGAATATCGCCTAGGCCTAGCGCTGTCATCTGAAGGATAACCGATGCTAGGTTAGTACGAAGAATCTCTGGGTCAGTAAACTCTGGGCGTGACTCGAAATCTTCCTCAGAGTACAAACGAATACAGATACCTTCTGCAACACGACCACAACGACCTTTACGCTGGTTTGCACTCGCTTGAGACACTGGCTCAATCGGTAGACGTTGTACTTTAGTACGATAGCTGTAGCGGCTAATACGCGCCGTACCCGGGTCGATAACATACTTGATGCCCGGAACGGTTAACGAGGTTTCTGCCACGTTGGTTGCCAGAACGATGCGTCGACCAGTATGAGACTGGAAGATACGGTTCTGCTCACCCGCCGATAGACGCGCGTAAAGCGGGACAATTTCGGTATCACGAAGGTTGCGTTTACTTAATGCATCTGCGGTATCACGAATTTCTCGCTCACCGTTCATGAAGATCAAGATATCGCCAAGGCCTTCATCACACAGCTCATCAACGGCTTCAAAGATGCCTTCGATTTGGTCGCGGTCTGAATCACTTTCATCACCACCTAATGGGCGGTAACGCGTATCAACTGGGTAAGTACGACCAGACACTTCAATGATCGGTGCATTGTTAAAGTGCTTAGAGAAACGCTCTGGATCGATGGTTGCCGACGTGATGATCACTTTCAGATCAGGACGCTTTGGCAGTAACTCTTTCAGGTAACCCATGATGAAATCGATGTTCAGGCTACGTTCGTGCGCTTCATCGATAATGATGGTGTCGTACTGATTTAAGAAACGGTCGTGTTGAATCTCCGCCAGTAGAATACCGTCGGTCATCAGTTTGATTTGGGTATTGTCAGAAATCTGGTCGTTGAATCGAACCTTATAACCAACGAACTCACCCAGCTGTGTTTCCATCTCTTCAGCAATACGGTTCGCAACCGAACGCGCCGCAAGACGACGGGGCTGAGTGTGACCAATTAAGCCAAAGCGGCCGCGGCCAAGCTCAGAACAGATTTTTGGTAGCTGAGTGGTTTTACCCGAACCCGTTTCACCCGCCACGATAACCACTTGGTTTTCAGCGATGGCTTTCGCGATGTCTTCGCGCTTTTGGCTAACCGGGAGAATTTCTGGGTATTCAATCGTTGGTTTCTGTGCCGCACGCTGAGTTGCCGTCATCATCGACTTAGCAATGTCTAACGCAATCTCATCAAAGACAGCGTGCTTAGCTTGTTCGTTCTTAATTTTGCTCGCACCAGCAATTCGCTTACTCAAACGGAAGCGATCGCGTATCATACATTCGTTGAGCGCTTTACGAAGAGAGGCTGGGCTATTCTGAGATGATTTGTTGTTTGTCGCTGATTGTTCAGCAGATTTTTTCGATGCAGCTTGGTTTGGTTTCGCTTTGCTCTGTGAAGAACTTGGCTGTGCTGCATTCTTGTTGTTATCTGCTTTTTCCGGAGACGAAGTCAAAGCGTGTCCTATTCTTGTACTTATTAAACTCGCGCGATTATATCACAAGTCTCAAACAAAAAAGCCTGACAGCAAAGGGAAAACCTTTAGCTATCAGGCTGATTAATCTCGCTAACACTCGCAGGAGCTATGAAAGCGCGGTCAAATGTAATTCGTACTTAGTCAACTCTGGTTTAAAGCTAACGTTAAAAACTGCGCTTAAAACTCATATTGGAAGTAAACCGTGTTGTAGTTACTACCGCCTTTGATACGACCATACTGAGAGGATTTTTCAAAGATTGCAGAACGGTGATGCAATGAATAACCGAACCATAAGTTGTTCAAGTCATTCTTACCAATCAAGTCGCCAACGTTGACATCGAATGAGAAGTCTAAGTAGTTCAATAGATGGCTTGCAGTGTAACCTTTACGGTCCATCTCAGAGCCTTCGATGTAGGTAATCGAATCGATGTAAGACATACCTTCTGCCACACCAACACGCCACTGAGTTGGCCAATCAAAGGTGTAATACGCTTTGATTGCGATGATGTATTCGGTGCTGCTTGATTGAACGTCTGAGCTCCAGTGGTGGGCAATACCTGGGGTCAAATAGATATCCAATGGCAAGCCGAAGATCTCATCAGTTAATGGGTGTCCATAGAAGAACGAGGTCAACTGGTTGTTGTATTCGTCTTTTTCTCTATTGAACTTCATGATGTCGCCAATATTGGATGGCGTTCCCCAGCCGTGTGCGACACGTAAGTAAGGCGCATTGCTCAGTTTAGGTTTTGGCGCTTTCTCTTTGTCGTTAAAGAAACCAAAGCCAAGGTACAATTCCCCCTGATAACGGTCTTCAACAATCGAAGAATCGTAAGCGTTATCGTCCAATCGAGTCACACTGGTTGAACCCAATAAGTACAAGTTAGAAACCACATGGTAACGCGTTTCAACACCAACATTTAAGTCAACACCAGCACCAATGGTTTCATTAGATGCGGAGTAATACTCACTGTTGAAATCAGCACTTTTATAACGCAGCGTCGCGCTCGGGTAAAACTCCCAATCTCCAGTTTCATACTTGGCTTTAGCTCGTAAGTTACCGTGGAAGTTGTATTCACTGTCGCTCATTAACTCCGTCTCGACAGACCAAGAATCATCAAGTTGGTAGGTCAGTTGAGCACCAAAGTCCGCCGTATCGCCTTCAATCGCGTTCTGCTCAGATGCAGGAATATCAATAAAGCGCATGCGAGAGATAGCATTGAAAGACCACTTCTCATCGTCAGTTTGATAGAGGTATGCCCCCATCTCAGTACCGTCAATAAACACATAATCGTTCTTGAAAAACAGCATCGGTACGAATGAGCTAACCGATTGGTCGCCACCAGACGTGTCATAAGGGATGCTTGCTGTACGGAACATTGCAGCGATGCCCCACTCTTGCTCTTCAGCGGCCCACGCATTAGCACTTACGAAAATGCCACTTAGGAAAGCGCTACCTAGTAAAACCAATCCAGATGAAGGAAGAGTCGGTAAATATTTGAGCTTCATTCTTGTGTAATTACTCTTTGAAAAAAATATTGTTTTACTGATTAGACATTTATTAACCATGACGGCTAACTATTTTTAGGTTTGCTCGGCATTGACCGTTACAATGTAGAATATTCTCGGTTAAATGAAAGTATTGTGAAAGTCTCCGAATTACAAAACATTATAGATCACTTACCCAAAGATTCCGATCCAGATATTGTTATGGGTGAGGCGTGGTTGCCTGAGCGTTTGGTGGATACCAACCTAGACGGTGACATGCTATTTCTTGAATTCGATAATGCCCCTGAAGACAATCAAGGGGATGAAGAAGGCCGTGGCTTTGTTGAGCACGAGATTGCTATGATTCGAGAAAAGCTCGAACTGTTATTAGACGAGCCTTCCGATACCAAGACCAAAGCCGATGCCCTATTGGCAATATTTCTAATGGGCCATGAACTTTCTAGCTCAGAAGTTATCGAAGTTCTTGAATCAACAGAATCTGAAACGACAGAGCCTGAGATTGCAGAGCATAATCAACAGAATCTGACTCAGTAGAATTTGAAGCATCAACGCTTGGAACCACAAAGCCAGACACGAACAAGCTCGAAACAAAAGAACACCACGACGACTAGCCACCAACGATTTTAGGTACCGTATTGAAACCCTCTACGACATCATCTCTTCCCCTGTTACTCGCCGGACCCATTTTAAGAAAAACCACCGCGACTGAAGTAGTACTTTGGTTAGCCACCAGCTCGCCTCTTACAGGCAGAGCCGAGCTTCATACTCAAGAAATAGACGATTCTGAAGCAGCACAAGACCAGCCGTTTTATACCTCATCGCTTGAAGAACATGATTCGATTCAAATCGGTACACATGCGTGGATAACGCTAATTCGCTTACAAGGTGAGTTTCCGACTAATACGCTGCTTGAATATGACATTCACACAGAGTCAGGTTCACTAAAAGAGCTCGCCCCTCACCTTGTTTACAACGGTAAATCTCGCGTTGAGTTTAAGATATCGACCTCAGCTGATTACATTCTTCATGGCTCTTGCCGCAACCCGCATCATCCAAGCAAAGACAGCCTAGTTGCAGCCGATAACAAGATGGCCGATCAAACCGTCGCTGAAAGACCCGACATGCTGATGATGAGCGGCGATCAGATCTACGCCGACCATGTGGCAGGCCCAACACTTGATGCTATTCAACAAGTGATTCACCTGCTTGGCCTTGTAGGCGAAAGCTTACCGACTGACTCGCAAATTAAACAAATCAACAACAGTGACGCTCTGTATAACAGTGAATACCACTTATACCAGCGTCATCACTATTTGCCGCACCACACAGCTTCAGAATCCATGCTCGATAAGTTATTCCCGAACCGTGGCGTGCCGATTTTTAGCTCTACCGATTGTGAAAACCACTTGGTCACGCTGTCTGAGTTTATCGCGATGTACTTATTGGTTTGGTCTCCGACACTGTGGCAATGCGTCAATCGAGAGCGTTTAATTGAGAATAACTTCACTCAAGGTGGACGCCAATTAACACCGACTGAGCAGCAACAATGGCGTGATGAAAGCGTCATCATGGATGATTTCATTGCTGGCTTACCGCAAGTGCAACGTCTGTTCGCGCATATTCCAACGTACATGATCTTCGATGATCACGATGTGACGGATGATTGGAACCTTACCGTGGGTTGGGAGCATGCCGTCGACCAAAACCAGTTCGCGACCCAAGTCATTGGTAACGGCCTTGCGGCTTACTGGATGTGTCAAGGTTGGGGTAACAAACCGGAGAGCTTCGATGAAACGTTTATCGAGCAAGCAAAACAGCTTTTTGTCGCTCAACCGCTCATTACTAAACAACCGCGCATTAGTAAACAAACTCATAATGAAGCCGGCAATGCAGCGACTACTCACTCTATTGGCAACATCGAGCCAGACAAGCATCAAGCCTTCATTGAGATGTTAAGTCGCTTTGAAGAGTGGCATTACACAATAGATACCTCACCCAAAGTCATTGTGTTGGATACTCGTACGCGTCGTTGGCGTTCAGAGTCACGCATGAACAAGCCTTCAGGTTTAATGGACTGGGAAGCCTTGATTGAGTTTCAACATCAGTTAATGAATCAAGATAAAGTGGTGATCGTTTCTGCTGCACCGATGTTTGGCGTGAAGTTTATTGAAACACTGCAAAAGATGGCGACCACAATCGGCAAGCCATTAGTGATTGACGCTGAAAACTGGATGGCGCATCCGGGCAGTGCTAATACGCTGATTAGCATCTTTACCCATACCAAAACACCGACCAACTTCGTGGTACTTTCTGGCGATGTTCATTACTCCTTCGCTTATGACATCAAGCTTAGGTATCGTCGCAACAGCCCGAACATCTATCAAATCACCTGCAGTGGTATTAAAAATCAGTTCCCTGCTCCGCTGCTTAAATTCTGCGATGTATGGGACCGCCTGTTATACAGCCCTCGCTCAGTTTTGAACTACTTCACTAAGCGTAAACGCTTGAAGATCGAAAAGCGAAGCCCTGACAATCAGACCTTCTATCGCCTTTCAAACCGCAGTGCGATTGGAGAATTGAGGCTAGACACTGATGGGAAACCGCAATCGATCACGACACTCAGTGGCGACGGTAAAATTACCCGTTTCCCAGAGCCCGATTGATAAAATGCTCCTTATCGCTCGCGTATCCGTAATGTCAGTTTTTAGTAAAGACGCTTGCGATCACACTCTGTAGACCCAATAGTTATGCTTATGCTTATGCTTATGCTTATGGTTATGTTTATAGTTGATAGCTATCAGCGTTACGGAACTCGATACAAATTTTAACTGGAGCTCGTTATGTTCAATTCTCTCACATCAATGTTTAAACAATTGATTGAAGGCCAGGACCTAAGCAAAAACCAAGGCACATCACCTAATATCGCCATCGCGAGTTTGTTGTGTGAAGTCGCGGGTGCCGACCATCAGATCAATGAATCAGAAAGAGTCGCTAAGCTACAGCTTCTGCAGCGTTTGCTGGATTTAGATGAAGAACAAGCAAAGGTACTGCTCGCGCAAGCAGAGCCGAAAGTAGAGCAATCAGTATCGCTGTATGACTTTACATCGCAACTCAGAGACCTATCTCAGCCAGTGCGAATCGACTTAATCAAAGCGATGTGGGAAGTAGCGCATGCCGACGGGGAAATTGACCCTATCGAAGATTCTGTGATCCGTAAAACAGCAGAACTGCTCTACGTCGACCACTGTGACTTCATCAAGAGTAAGTTAAGTGTTTTAGGCGAAAATTAGTGCCTGAAATAATGAATTGGAAACTGAAATAAAAGCGACGGGTTAAGAAACCGGTCGCTTTTTTGAATCGGTAAACTGAAAGCTGACTAAACAGGGCTGAGAGGAGCTAAAAATTTAGCTACAACATAGTTAATGTGAGTTTCGCAAGATTATAAGCATCGACATAACCCGAGTGCTGACGACCTTCCCACTCAATATTTTTGGCTTCTTGAGCAGCGCGGTGACCAATGCGTTTGTCTTTCAAGCGATTCTGAACTCGATAAAGCGTGGCGATATTCAAGAACTCGCTGAACGGAGGTTCAATGCCTTTCTCAATACACTCTTTGTGTAAGATAAGATCGTCGCGTCCCCACGCTGCATAGATTTTCTTTGGGCCACCGAAGTTCTTAATCATCGACTTGATAACAGACTCTAATGGGCGACCCTGCTTTTCGATTTTACGAGGGGTAATGCCCGTTAACTCGGCGCAAAATAGAGAGACTTCGTCTTTTTCGGGCTTAACGTAATATTGCGCGCGCTTCACGATGGTTCCAGATACAAGATCGATCTCAGCAAGACCAATTTCAATGATCTCCCCTGTTGTTCCTACACCGTCTTCGCTCCAACAGCACATTTCCAAATCGAAACACACCACTCGATTGTGATTCATACGTCGCCTAATTCTCTCGTCAAAAATTTCGTGAAATTGTACATGAGCCTAATAAAGAACTCGACCCCAGTTGCATCAAGTGCTCATTTAGCCTGCAATTGTGACTCGATTTCGGCCATTTGACTTACTTAGGTATAACATGCTGTCAGTTTTTTGAAGGAGCGCTTCAATGTCTTCATTAGTGCGGATGGTAGCCCCGATGCTTAGAGTGCAACTCAATAGCTGGCCAGAATGCTCGCAATAAGACTCACTCACCGTATCTAAAATACATTCTAAATAGCGAGACAATGAGTCATGTTCAGTGATGCTCGAAATGATACCGAACTCATCCCCTCCCATCCGGAATAGGTTATCTCCAGACTTCAAGCTCACTGAGATAACCTTAATCACATGAATAAGTAACGCATCACCGGCTGGGTGCCCAAACTTATCATTGATCTCTTTAAACTTATCAACATCAAACACTATTAAGCTAAACGGCTTATCGCTTTGTATCGATTGACCAAGCATCTTATTAAAAGCTCGGCGATTATAAATTTCCGTTAAACTGTCATGATTGGCAAGAAAGCGAAGTTCTTCTGTTCTTTCATCAATCATTCGATACAAGCGCTCTTTCTCTCGAATTTGCAGGTTCACAATATAAGCGAGCAGTAATGAGATAGTGGTACCAACTATGCCGATTCCCGCCAACACTAAGTAACCATTAAATGAAATACATGCATCTATCTTGAAGTCGATAATCCATTCACGGTTAGTTAATGTAATCGTCTTTGTAATGTGCTGCCCAGTTACCGCTTCATAACCATTGGTTTCGAACATTATCGGGGCATCTTCAGCTTCAAAACCGCTATCGGTAACACGCACATAAACGTCCATATCGCCGACAGTAGACGCCAGAAGTTTCTCAAAATAGTATGTGGTACGAACAACACCAATCACAACCCCTAACAAATTGTCCGTTTGACCATCAAACACAGGGTGGTAGACCAACATTCCGCTCTTAGGTGTGTTGCTGTCTAAACCGTCTTGCAACAGACGAACTTTGTCTGAAATATTCGCTTCACGTGTTTTTTTAATGTTATCAATGACCAGATTAAACCGCTCACGAGAAGAGTAAAAACCCAAAACACCGTTGTTCACTGGATCATTCGGATAAATATCTGTCGCGATAAATACGGGCTCGCCATCCAAGACATAACCATAAGTTTTTGGCCCATGTTTAGGGATAGTAAACATTCTATAGGATGGGTATTGAGCTTTCATTTTGGCGGTGTGCGCGGCGATATCTTGTACCGCCACTTTTTGCATCCACTGCAATCCGATCAGGCTTTTCGAACCGTTAATCGTTTGCTGAGCAAAACGATCAAATCGATCCCGACTATCGACATCATTCGAATAGAAAAAATTCGCACCGGAACCGATATAAGCGACATCGTTATCAATAAACGCTTTTAAACTGAGCGTTTGATGCTGAGCAAAGCTATCCAGATTCTCATTCAAAGACCTATTTTGATTCGCCGCAACCAAAACAAAACACAACACCGTCATCAAAAATGTGGCAAAAAAGACAACTAACGGCAAAGTTCGTTTCTTCAACCCTGTTATAGGGTCGGTAGTGTGGGGCATACAGCTTCCCATATGATGTTATTTTGAGTCGAAAGTATACACTGCCGGAATGCTAGGCTCTATTTATCTTTGACTCTCACAATGGGATAAAACTAACACTATTTACAACCCATGGACATTTGCGGCTAATAAACCAACAAATCTCGATTAACTTTCAAGCTAACTCACCAAAAAGCCAGTTTATTGAAAACATTAAATAAAGCCCTTAAGCCTTGAATATGCTAGTATCCACCCATATTTATAGCTTGAAAGTGACCATTTCGGCCTTATGCCACTGAGTTTCTTTCCAACCTGTATATTCCTTTAAACCGACGAATATACCGTTAAATCAATTTTAAAGAGAAATCACTATGATCGTTGATTTGAACCTAATCCCACAAACGTTTGATATGCTTCACGCAGGCCTAACTGCATCAAGCGTTTTACTACTGCTAATTGCCGTTTCTCGTAAAACCAAAGTGGTTGAGAAAGTCGTAGAAAAACCAGTAGAAAAGATCGTTGAAGTTGAAAAGCCAGTTGAGAAAATTGTCGAAGTAGAGAAAGTTGTTGAAGTTGAACGTGTGATCGAAAAAGTAGTAGAAGTTGAATCTAAGCTGGCAACAGCACCAACAGATTCTGCAATGCAGCTACTGTCTATCATGCAGCAAGAAGCTCGTTTAATTGACTTCCTAAAAGAAGACCTAACGTCATTCTCTGATGAAGAAGTTGGCGCAGCTGCTCGTGTTATTCACACTGGCGGTCAAAAAGTATTAGCCGATTACGTAACGCTGTCTCACATCCGCACTGAAGATGAAGAAACACGTATCACTATCGCTGAAGGTTTCAATCCTCAAGAAATTCGCCTAACAGGCAACGTAACGGGCAATGCACCATTCAACGGCACATTGGTTCACAAAGGTTGGAAAGCAACTGACATGAACCTGCCTAAGCTTGCTGAAAACTACGATGCATCTGTAATTGCACCGGCAGAGGTAGAGCTATAATGGAACACCAAACTCAGCCATCATCGCACGAGTCTTCTTCTCAAGAACATACGCCGCAGATGCATTCACAAGAGCAAGCGCCTAAGTTCAGTGTTGGTATCGATTTAGGTACCACACACTGCGTTTTGTCTTTCATCGACACAAGCAATGAAGACGCTCGCGTTGAGGTGATGCCAATCCCTCAATTGACGGCTCCAGGTACAGTAGAAACTCGCAGCCAACTTGGCTCGTTCCTATACCAGCCGCACGAACATGAAATGAATGCGGGATCTCGCGTTCTTCCTTGGTCTTCTGAGCCAAAAGCGCTAGTCGGTGCGATTGCTCGTAACCTAGGTTCGAAAACCCCTATCCGTTTGGTAGCAAGTGCAAAATCTTGGCTATGCCACGGTGGTGTGAACCGTCGTGATGCGTTCCTTCCTGCAGGCAGCCCTGAAGAAGTTGAAAAGGTATCTCCGCTTAAGACCACTGAGTTGTACCTTGAGCACCTTAAAGATGCTTGGAACCACGCTAACCCAGAACACAAACTGGCAGACCAAGATGTAACGATCACGGTTCCTGCTTCGTTTGATCCTGCGGCTCGTGACCTAACAGCAGAAGCTGCGCGTAATGTTGGCTTCACTCACCTGACACTTCTTGAAGAACCTCAAGCAGCACTGTATAGCTGGATTGATAACAGCAACGACACATGGCGTGATGAAGTGAACGTTGGTGACATCGTTCTTGTTGTCGATATCGGCGGTGGTACGACTGACCTTTCGTTAGTTGAAGTAACACAAGATGAAGGCAACTTAAGCCTGAACCGTATCGCTGTAGGTGAACATATCCTACTGGGCGGCGACAACATGGACTTAGCTCTGGCTTACCGTCTGAAGATGAAACTGGCTCAAGAAGGTAAAGAACTGGCTCCTTGGCAGGTTCAAGCAATGACTCACGCGTGTCGTGATGCGAAAGAAGCACTGCTTAACGATGCTGAGCTTCAATCTGTGCCAATCGTTGTTCCAAGCCGTGGTTCTAAACTACTGGGCGCAACACTGAAAACAGATCTAACTCAGCAAGAAGTACAACAAACATTGGTTGATGGCTTCTTCCCGAAAGTAGCGGTGACTGAGCACCCAGTACAAAAGACGCGTGGCGCACTGACTCAAATGGGTCTGCCTTACGCTCAAGACGCAGGTATTACTCGTCACATTGCTGCATTCCTTTCTAAGCAAGCGAACGCGCTTTCTGGAAATAGTGAAACCGCTCAGCAAGATTTCAACCCGTTTGCAAACATGCCCGGTATGCCCGGTACAGAAGCGCAAGGGTCAGAAGCGCCAGCGGCAGACTTCATCAAACCAACAGCGGTACTGTTCAATGGTGGTGTTCTAAAATCTAACCTACTTGCTGATCGTCTTTCAGACACGATCAATGAATGGCTAATTAATGCAGATGCTGAATTTGCTAAACAACTTTCAGGTTTAGACTTAGACCTAGCGGTTGCAAGTGGCGCTTCTTACTACGGCGCAGTTCGTCGTGGCCAAGGCGTTCGTATCCGTGGTGGTATCGCATCTTCTTACTACGTAGGAATTGAAAGCGCGATGCCAGCTATCCCAGGTATGGCTCCTCCGATGGAAGCTTTGTGTGTTGCACCATTTGGTATGGAAGAAGGTTCAAGCGTACAAGTACCTAGCCAAGAATTCGGTCTAGTGATTGGTCAGCCAGTACACTTCCAGTTCTTCGGTTCAACCATTCGTCGTGAAGATGAAGCGGGTACGCACCTTGATCACTGGGCGCCTGAAGAGCTTGATGAGCTTCCTGAAATCCAAGTGACATTGCCGGTTTCTGAAGGCCGTCGCGAAGGTGAAGTGGTTCCAGTGACTTTGGCTTCTCGCGTTACTGAGCTAGGCACCTTACACCTAGAAGCGATTGCTACTGACAACGGTCAGAAGTGGCACGTTGAGTTCGATGTTCGTGAAGACTCGAATAACGACTCAAACGAACAAGCATAATGAATCAACGGCACCTTAGCGGGTGCCGTTACTTTATCAATGCATTTCTCAATCTAGTCCTGCCTGTTTCTCAGGAATGACGTTTACGAATAACAACAATAAGACCAAAGCTATCAAAAAACTGGTCATCACTCTGGAAGAATAAGGTTTTGTATGGCAACTCCTCGTTTTTTAGTCGGCATTGACTTAGGTACAACCAATACGGTTGTCGCTTACTGTGAAATCAACGACGACCTACAACATGCTCCCGTTTCTCTTTTCGATATTGACCAACTCATCGGCCCCGGTGAAGTGGTTCGCAAGCCCCTACTTCCATCCTTTCGTTACCACCCAGCACAAGGTCAAATCTCCCCTTCTGACCTGACGATGCCGTGGGAACCAAGCCCCGTTGAAGGCGATATTAAGAACGTTATCGTCGGTGAATGGGCTCGTGAATTAGGCGCTAAGGTTGAAGGCCGCCAAGTATCGAGTGCTAAGAGTTGGCTATCACACCAAGCGGTTGATCGTAACTCCGACATTCTGCCTTGGGCTGGCGCAGCTGATGTCGATAAAGTCTCGCCAGTTGTGGCGAGTGCAAGCTACCTCAACCACATTCGCCAAGCATGGAACTACCGTAACCCGAGCAACAAGCTGGAAGACCAAGATGTTGTGGTTACCGTTCCTGCTTCCTTCGATGAGACAGCACGTAAGCTAACACTCGAAGCCGCAGAACTGGCGGGCTTAGGTAAGATTCTATTACTCGAAGAGCCGCAAGCCGTTTGTTATGACTGGTATGCCCGTCACCAACAAACCGCAGCAGATGAACTTCAACAAATCCCACTGATTCTAGTGTGTGATGTTGGAGGTGGTACCACCGATTTAAGCTTAATTGAAGCCAAATTCGATGCGAACAGCGACGGTAATAACGAGCTCGCACTCGACCGTATTGGTGTTGGTGAACACTTGATGCTCGGTGGTGACAACCTCGATTTAGCGCTTGCTCACCTCGCTGAGCAACGCTTCAATCAAAACAAAAAGCTCAATGCCTCTAGCCTAACCAAACTGATTCAACAGACTCGCGCCGCAAAAGAGAGCCTGCTTTCTGCCAATGCGCCCGATGATGTAAAGATCACCATGCTGGGCAGCGGTTCAAAACTGCTTGGCGGTACTAAGAGTATTGGTTTAACTAAACAAGAAGTCCATCAAATCGCATTGGAAGGTTTCTTCCCGCTTTCTGAGTTTACTGAAACACCCGACAAACGCCGCAGTGCTGTGGTTGAGTTTGGTCTGCCTTACGTGGCTGACCCTGCGGTGAGTAAGCACGTTGCAGAATTCCTAGCAACGCACCAACAAGTGTCTAAAGCCGCATTGGAAAACTCAGACTCTATTGAGTTCGATGACACCAAACCTGCAATTCCAGTTGGCGTGCTGCTCAATGGTGGTGTGTTTAACAGTGAACTGGTAACAGAGCGAATTACTCAGCTACTGGGCAACTGGAACGGTTCTCCTATCACAGTGCTTGATAACCCTCATCCAGATTGGTCTGTTGCCCTTGGCGCGGTTGCCTTTGGTAAAGCACGCCGCGGTGCACAGCTGAAAATCGGTGGCGGTGCTGCCCGTTCTTACTTCTTGCATCTGCAAGAGAAAAACAAGATGGGTAAAGCGCTTTGTCTGCTTGCCAAAGGAACCGAAGAAGGCCAAGAGATACGCTTGAACAGCCGTCGTTTCTCGCTGACTTTAGGTGAGCCAGTACGATTTAATCTTCTGACTTCAACACACGATCAAATTGCTCATGACACCGCCATTCAAAACGGTGTGATGGTCAATGTGGATGCCGACTTGTTCTCCCCTCTCCCACCGTATATTTCTACGCTGGAAGGCTCAGGTACTGCAGAACTTCAAGCCAACCAAAAAGAGCGTGTTGAAGTACTGCTCGCTTGTCAGTTAACCGAAGTCGGCACATTGAAAATGGAGTGTGTGAGTATAGAAGATGACTCTAAGCGTTGGTTGCTCGAGTTTGAAGTAAGAAACAAGCAAGGCGATGAATCTGATACCTCCGCGCTTCACCCAAGATTGGAAGAGTGTAAGGAGTTGATTTCTCGTCTGTACAGCGGCAACAAGAAGAGTGCTGAATCGAAAGAGATCAAAACACTATCGAAAGATCTTGAGAAGCGACTAGGTAAACGCGATGAATGGGACTTCACGACCCTTCGTCATCTATTTGATACCTTCTCATTAGGTCGTAAACGTCGTCGCCGCTCAGAAGCACACGAGAAGAACTGGCTACGTTTGGCGGGATACTCGCTACGTCCTGGCTTTGGCGATCCGACTGACTCATGGCGTATCGAACAGATTTGGGGCCTTTACCAACAGAACATTCAGTTCAAGAACCACCAAGGCTGGACAGACTGGTGGGTATTCTGGCGTCGTGTCGCTGGTGGGCTAAACCAAGAGCAGCAAGAGAGTATCTTGGCTGACATCGCTAAATACCTTCACCCAGGTGCAATGAAGAACCCTAAGACAGCCAAAGATGCGCAAGATAATGGTTATGAAGCCATGGTCCGTTTAGCGGCGTCACTTGAGCAACTTGAGGTTGAAGACAAAGTGCTGCTGGCAAGTTGGTTCTTAAGCAAAGCGATCAACCATAACCAATTTGAACAGGCTCACTGGTGGGCGCTAGGACGATTAGCATCAAGAACGCCTTTGTATGGCAGCCAACACAGCGTAATTCCTAGAGAGCAAGCTGAACAGTGGTTACCAAAACTGCTTGAACAGAACTGGCAGAAAGAGCAGATGATCGCCTTCGCAGCGGTGATGATTTGTCGAAAAACCGGTGACCGTCAGTTTGATATCTCTGACGACTATCGCAATCAAGTGATTGAGAAGCTTAAGCAAAGCAAGGTACCTGACTCATGGTTAACACTAGTGAGTGAAGTGACTGAGCTTTCTGAGAGCGAATCTAAGCGTGTGTTTGGTGACGCATTACCAAGCGGATTAAGCCTGATTAATAATTAGGTTTAAAAACGATTAGCTTTCGTTACTAATGGTAAAGAAGCTAGCAAGAAAAGAAAAAGCCACTTTCGATTCGTTGAAAGTGGCGTTTTTATTGGTGGCTTAAGGCTGGTATGTGTAATCGACTTATAGCTTTTTGGTTAAGAGCCTTAGCCGTGTTGCAGTTCATCATTGTTAATGTTTGGTTCCAGTTGGGTTGATAGGAAAATCTGTATTTTCATAAATGTCAGATAGTTTTTTCGGTTTCTTCTCTTTTGCTCCTTTGTTTGATTGATTATGAGTTTCGCTTAAAAGCCATTCCTCATGCATTTTTGCTGAATCCAAAAACTCTGGATCCTCCATTGCTTCCTTGCGAAGTTTATTTACACGTTCGAGAGTATCCCAAATCATAATACTTCACCTCCACTAAGGCAGTAATATAAAGATAGCTCAACCCCATAAAACTTCAACTAACCCAATGAGATAGCGATCTCAATTTCGTAATTTACCCACTTTGAACGAGTGAAAATGGTCACCTTTGTCAGCACTCAAATAGTGGGCACTTCTCCATGATCTTCGAAGATCATTAGGCACAAAAAAAGCGAGCTCAATGCTCGCTTTTTGTTTATCTATCTGTTGCTCGGATTACCAGCACTAGCTCGATTAAATCACACCGAGGTTAAGCACGGTTACCAATTTTCACCTTGCCATTGGTAGCAAACCAAAGGGCTTCTGAACGACGACGACCGATTAGAATCGGGCCATCATCGTAGAACAAGAAGTTCTTCCAATGCTTCTTGAAAATCGCCCATTTGGTTTCAAGAACATTGTACTTTTCGTAACAAAAATAAACAGTTACGTCATCTTGCCAATCAATAAAGTTAAGAATCTCTTCTGGCATTTCAGGCTCATCCGCTTCCCAATGCACCATCCAACTGATCTCTTCATTCCAGTTCGATGCTTTGCTTGGCCAGTCTTGCGAGCTCAGTCGTTCTGCGTCTGGGCTTTGAGGGCTCACGTTCTCTTTCCAGAACTGAGATGCTCTCGCCTGTGTCATTGGCTTAATCTTTTCCAAGTCCTCTGCCGGAAGCGGCATTGACTGGTGTGTGAAAATCCATTTTCTTTGGTATTCGTCCAAAGTTGTGTATGACATCAAAATTCCTCAAATATCTGCTCAGGCTGATGGATTTACCATGCCTATCTGTTCTTTTTGATGCAGCGGCGATTAGCAAAGCTTGATATACGCTGCGTCTAAATTTTGTTTACGTTTAAAAGCTATTTGCCTTTAACTAGTACTACGTCTTAGCAATATTGCCGCTAAATAACGCGTCTATCTTCCCAATTTGGGTTAACTAATGCTGTCAGTATATGGTCTTCCCATTTACCGTTAATCTGTAGGTAGTCTTTAGCAAAACCTTCTCGGACAAAACCAAGATGTTCTAATACACCAGCACTGCGTTCGTTGTGAGGCATGTAGCCCGCCATTAAGCGGTGCATGTTCTGCACATCAAACATGTAGTCTTTGGCCATGCTCAAACCTCTGCGCATGTAACCGTGGCCTTGTGCACTTTGCGCCAATGAGTAACCGACATTACAAGCGTAGAACGGGAAACGCGACAAATTACTGAACGATATGGTGCCTAACATTTCATTAGAGTCAGCGTTAATCAGTAAACAGTAATAGCCTAGCCCCATTTTATGAAGCTCGTTTAACTTAATCAGTCGCTGCGCCCAACTCGCTCTATCAAAGAACGCATCTTCGCGTATCGGCTCCCAAGGTTTCAGGTACTCTCTGTTAACCTGAAAGTACTCGCTGATCATGCCAGCGTCATCGATTTCAGCCGTGCGTAAAATCAGATTACCATCATGCTTATAAATGCGCTCTGGTGTACTCAAATCTTCCATAATCTTGTTCTTATTCGATCAGTTCTTTCTGATACCGTAATCACGAAGCTTATTCGCAATTGAGGTATGAGAAACATTCAAACGTTTTGCTAGCTTACGGCTTGATGGGAAAGACTGATAAAGCTTCTCTAGAATCTGAGATTCATAGTCTTTCATGATCTCATCGAGCGAGCCGTCTAAGCTCAGGTTCGCCATTCCAGCCGTCATTGTTTCAAGCTGTGGCAAGTGGAATTGCTCAACCGTTAGCGTGTCTGAATCCAACTCTGTTAGTGCGCGTAGAACCATGTTGTCTAACTGACGAATGTTGCCCGGCCATTGGTAATTACCAAGCTGGTCGACTAACTCTTGAGTCAGTTTTGGTTTTAACATACCTAACTGCTGCGCGTACTTTGCAACGAACAGTTCCAACAGTGGCGCTACGTCGTTTGAGCGTTCACGCAATGCTGGAATAGACAGAGTCAGTACATTCAAGCGGTAGAACAAATCTTCACGGAACGAACCCGAGTCGGCTAATTCAGAAAGACGGTGGCGCGTTGATGCAATAATACGAACATCCGCGTGCATCTCTTCTTCTTCACCA
Organism: Vibrio sp. 10N.222.52.C12; assembly: GCF_041474215.1. Classification (NCBI taxonomy): domain Bacteria; kingdom Pseudomonadati; phylum Pseudomonadota; class Gammaproteobacteria; order Vibrionales; family Vibrionaceae; genus Vibrio; species Vibrio sp. 10N.222.52.C12. The sequence continues at coordinate 4,099 of NZ_JBFRTR010000106.1, read as the reverse complement.
ACACGACGGAATGAACCATCTTGTAGGAAACGCAGCAGCTTGATTTGAAGATGCGGGCTCATCTCGCCAATTTCATCTAAAAATACCGTACCGCCATTCGCTTGTTCGAAAATACCTTTATGACCTTGCTCATGGTTGAATGAACCCGGCGCATGACCAAACAATTCCGTTTCCGCTACGTCATCAGGCATCGATGCACAGCTTAGAATCAAGAATGGGAAAGACGATCGATTTGAACGGTTATGACACGCTTTCGCCAACATCTCTTTGCCTGTACCTGTGTCGCCTTCAATTAATAGAGGCTGATCCAGCATAGCCAATTTCTTAGCTTGGCTGATCAAGGCTTTATGGCGATTAGAGACACCAACAAAATGTTCGAAACCTAGGTTGTTCTGTTCTGGGATTGAATCTGGCGAGTTCATCTCTTGATTACAAGAACGAATCGTCATTACTGCGCTTGCCAGTACCGCTTCGTTGACATCACCACCAAGGTAAATCGGCAGGATCTCAATAGAGAAATCTAAACCATCTAACACGACAACTTCACGATGACGCGTTACATCGCCTTCGATCCAGCGAGCAAAGTTAAAGCTAGGAACAAACGTCGCTAGCGGTTCACCGATGACTGCGTCTTCTTGCTTATTAAAAAGGTTCAATGCAGCGTGGTTAGCCATATCGACTGAGCCTTTAAGGTCAATCGCAATAACAGGATCAGGTAGGTTTGCCAGCAGAGCAATCAGCTCTGTGTTATGCCTTTCGCTTGGCATAAATTGGATTTTACGTACATCCTTCACACCTGAAATTCGGCGAATTTCAGCCATAAGTTCACTAAAAGCATCAAAATCAATATCAGGGCAGTTTAGATAAATAATACCTTTAACATCAATTTCGATTCCTCTTAAATCAATGCTTTTTGAGGCCAAGATATCGAGCAACTCACGCGTTAAGCCGAGTCTGTCTTCACACAATACTTCAAGACGCACAAATAGTCCTATTATAGGTGTCAGGATAAGTTGACAGTAGTGTGGATTAAGCTCTGAGTTCAGTCAAGAAGAAGAGTAAACATATGTTTACTCTTCTTCTCAAACTATTGAGCTTCAAATGCTTTATTTAAGAGTGATACGCTTTATTTCAGAAAGGACGGCTTTGCGGAGGTCTGCCAGTTTTACTTTTCGTTCGTTATGCCAAGGCATAGGACGCAGCAATGTCATGGCTTTTAAGCCCAGTCTTGCAGTAAGGATACCGACACCTAGCCCCTGCCCTGCTCGAGCTGAGACTTTGCCTGCAAGATCCATCGAGACGAGATCCATACTTGCATCAATCGCGAGCTCACTTGCTCCTGCAGCGGCCATGTTGATTAACACCAGTTTAAATAGCTTAATGCGAGACCAGTAGCCAAGCTCAATGCCATACACATCAGCAAGCTTGTCTATCATGGTGAAATTTCGCCAAGCCACCAACAACATATCAGCCGCCGCCAATGGACTCACCGCGACCAAAGCCGCCGATTCGGTCGAAAACTTAGTGACGATTTGAGTCGCTACTTTGTCTTGTTGACTCACGACTAACGCATCGTACATATCCAACACTTCTGCATCACTGTGTGCAGGGTTAATGCTGTTTCGCCACTTATCGTACGAAGGAGACTCAGCGATAATTCCGCCTTGCTTGGCGATGTTTTCACAGAACGCTTTGCCCTTGCCGACACTTTGACTTTGGAGTAGCTCTTCACTCTGCTCTTGCACACTAAAGTGATCTTTAAGTGAACGCAGTTTCCACAGCTCTTTGCCTATTGCGCCTAAACCCAATGAAGCAATGGCAGCAATGAAGCCTGCCCAACCTAACGCCAGCCAGTCAGCCGATTGAATCGCGGTAATGACCGAATCAATTGCCTGCCATCCAACTAGGCCAGAGAAAGCGACCAATAAACCCGTTCCAAACCACTTCTTCTTTTTGCTCGGTCGAATCACTTGTTCCAATTGCTGCTCAGCTTCACCATCAAGATCAGCTTTCACTTGCGGTGCGACAGGGACAAATTTCTCTTGCTCTGTGAACAGTTGTTGAGCGCCTAAATCCGGGCCAACGTCACTCTTGTCTTGCTCACCAAAAGAGGTCTTCAACGGTTCATTAAAGACCTGCTTTGTTTTTAATTCACTCATTTTGATTGCCTCAATTACTTCAACTTGTCGCCAATGAGATACTCTAAAACCTTGTCGACTCTTAGATGTTGGCAAGGCTCATCGGAATGTTGCTCCATCGGTCTAAAGCTCGTGAAATCAAACTGGTTGGTTTCCCAATACTGTTTATTAGGCAACTTACGCGGCACCTCTCCCGGATACATGGTTTGAGGGACATTATCCAAAGTCACACCTTGCAACGCCGGAACATTGTCTGAACCCGACGAGATATAACCCGCGCTGGTCGCTTGAATAGACGCGATACTCATACAACTCATGTCGACGTGTTCAAACGCCGCCTGCTGCCAAGCTGGATGCACCATCTGTTGTAACAGTGACACCAAGTTCGGATGTTGATCCGGTGTCACGTGGTCAGCTTTTGTGGCTGCAAACAAGATCTTGTCGATCTTCGGCGCGAATAAACGTCTTAAGATATTGCTTCGACCGTACTTAAAGCTCTTAAGTAACTGTTCTAACGCGCCACGCATGTCCATGAAAGAGTCATAGCCCGCATTAAGTGGCTGTAAGCAATCCACTAGCACGATTTGTCTGTCGAACGTCGCGAAGTGATTCTTGTAGAACGCTTTGACGACCTTCTGTTGATACTCTTCATAACGCGCTTTAAGTACCGCATAGTTACTTGTTTTTGAGAACTTACCCTCAGGTGCGATGCACGGGAAGAATTGCAACACAGGCGCGCCTTCAAGCTCACCGGGTAATACGAGTCGACCCGGTTGTACCCAATGCAGCCCGTTACTTTTACAAGTATGAAGGTACTGAGTGTAGCTATCGGCAATCGCGACCAGTTTCTTTTCGTCCGCTTCTGCTAGCAAATCGATATCACCACGCATGGCGTTCCACTGTTGCGAGTAAGTTTCTCTGTCGCCTTTCAATGCGGCAAACTGAGATTGGCTCCAGGTATCGAAGTCCATATCCAGTAACGGCAAATCAAGCAACCATTCACCTGGATAATCGACAATATCGAGATAAAGGGTGCTGTTTTTACTCAGTAGCTTTTTTGCGCCCTTCGCAGGCTTATATTTGATGGCTAAACGAATCTCACTGACATCACGCGTTGGTACCGGCCATTCTGGTGGCTGTGCATTCAACGACTCCATCGCTTCATCATAAGAGAAGCGTGGAATCATCATGTTGTGTTGCGGGATGCGCTTTGCGCCAATAATTCTTCCATCTCTCGCAGATGCAAGCAGTGGCAAGTTTTTGTGGGTAGACGTATGAAGAAGCTGATTAACCAGCGAAGTAATGAATGCTGTCTTACCCGCACGAGAGAGCCCCGTGACCGCTACTCGAATATGAGAATCCGTTCCTCTGCTTATAAAGTCACTCATTTCTTGAGTTAGGTGTTTCATTTGAACGACTCCGTGATAGTTAGGCTAGCTGGTTATGATAATAGAAAGGCAAGCCTATGTTCTTTCCCCGTTGGGATAGTTTGTATGCTTTTGCTTATGTTGATGAGTATGCAATACACATTCTTAATGCTAGATGAATAAAAGCCCCTGACTACATTCATAATCAGGGGCTTTAGAATTTTTGCACGATATCCGACGTCTAATCGTCTTCAATCAACTTGTAGATAACAAACAGTGCAATCTCTGCAATTAGCCAAAGCGCACATGTAATCGTCACGTATTTATTATCAAAGATACTGATCCCTTTCAAGATCAGGTCGTAGCCAACAAAAGCACCAATCACCACTGCCAAGATAATCTGTAGGATCTGAATAAAACGAGGCATTCCTCTCTCCTATGTTCTTATATCAAACTATGTGTTTATCACTATATCATTGATAATAAGACAAAAGTGCAGATAATGCTGCACTTTTGTCTTTAACTTTCTGTCAAAAATTGCAATTCAAACGCTGAAGTTAGCGACAATTACGATTTTTTGGCGTCGATTAATTA